>QHYR01000194.1 GCA_003223315.1 Acidobacteriota bacterium
CGAACGAAAACACCAATGGGCTCCTGCGCCAGTACCTGCCGAAGAAGGCGGATCTGTCCTGCTACTTGCAGTCGGACCTGGACGAAATCGCTCTGCGTCTGAATCAACGGCCACGAAAAACGTTGGGATTTCAAACTCCGGCGGATAGACTGCAAGCCAGTGTTGCGTCGACCCCTTGAGACCACCCCGTTTCTCGGGACTTGGACCCGGGGGAGAATTTCTTGGGTGTAAATTGGGTGTAAGATCGCGTTACTGAGGAAGCCCACATGAGGCTGTGCGTTGCACTCCCCGTCATGCTTCTTATCGCTTTCATGCAATCGTCGTTGCTCGCCCAATCGTTTGACTGCACAGGTAAAGCTGCTCAAGCTCAACTGTCTTCTATCGACCCAGTTTATGTCGATGCTATGGACCTGGCGCGGAATCTGATCGACCACGGATTCATAGTTAACTGCGTTCAAGCGTCGAAATGGGGAAATCTGTTCGTTGACCAGGAAGGAGCCGCGCTCTATCGCACGGAGCAAGGTGATTTTGATATCCTGTTTTTGCCTAAATCAGAGACTTTCGATGCCGTTCAAGTTGTCGAACAAAGGCAGGGTGATCTGTATCTCTATTCGTTTCGGGGAACCCCGCACTCACCTGGACGTTTGGAGGGCAAAAAGACTGACTTCATAAGGTCAGCGAATCTATTATTCCTCGTATGGAGTGATGCTGGTGACGGGTATGGCCCGAAGCGTGATCTTGCGGCAAGCATCGAGGCTGCTGTTAGCCGAAGCCCAAACTCTTCTGATTCCTGCCCCGTCACCAGGCCTCCGTTGATGGCTTTCATCCCACCGTCGCCGTATCCGACAGAGCTTCCAGCAGATTCGTTTTGGTTTGGTACGGAGAATCTTTGGACCGAGCTACCGATGGATGGAACATGGAAAGGCTTACCGCTTTGGTCCGCCGCGGAGCAAGCGGAAAACGAAGATGACAGTTACCGACCCACAGCCTCGGCATTCAGAAACAAGCTCGTTTGGTGGCATGAAGGCTACGATTGGCGCACAGAAAATCAGCCGAATCTGACGGTGACCGGCAAACGCCTAGACGCGCCCGCTCCACCGCTCACAACGGACGAACATGTCAATAACGGTTGGACCAATGATTCACACCATCCTTTTATCGTAGCCGGGATTTTCATCCCAACGCTCGGTTGCTGGCAGATCACTGAAAATTACAACGGCGACAGGTTAACCTTCGTCGTTTTGGTAAGACAGTAGTTCCTCTCACATATTCCGATCCGACGTTATTTAAGCGTAAGGCCCAAGAACCAGCGCCAACTGCTGATAAGTCCGGTGGTCTCAATGGGTCGACGCAACACTGGCTCAAAATCTAGTAACAGGAGCCTCAAGAGCTACATTCGAACTCGGGCGTTAATACAGACGGAAAACACTGTCCTGTTTAGGTTTAATTGAGTACAGCTCGGAAAGATCAGTTCCCTGCGAGAAGTGTTGTCCGATCAGCCGATTAGATGGTGTTGCATCGACCGGTTGAGCTGGCACCTGTTCTCGGAAACTGACCCACTACCTTTTGCCGGGAGCTTTTTCGCCCAAACAGTTACTTCTTGCCTTTTGCGGAGCACCTTCAGCCTCCGCTCTTTACACCGGCCCGCCCAGTGCCCATATTGGGAAATGCGAAAAATAGGTCCGATTTCGCTGCAGTCAATTTAGCGTCGAAAGAGGCTTGCCTAATGATGCCTGTGCTGATCGTCGTCGCGCTGCTCGCCTTGTTCATTGTGGTTATCTACAACGGACTGATCCGGCTCCGGGTGCAATGTGATAACGCTTGGGCGGACATTGACGTGCAGCTCAAGCGCCGTTACGACTTGATCCCCAATCTCGTCGAAACCGTGAAAGGCTATGCCGCGCACGAACGGGGCACCTTCGAGGCCGTGACCGCGGCCCGCAATCAGGCTATGTCCGCGCAAGGTCCGGCAGCCAAAGGACAGGCCGAAGGCATGCTGACCGGCGCTTTGCGCCAACTCTTTGCCCTTTCGGAAGCCTACCCTCAGCTTCGCGCGGCGGAAAACTTTGCCCAGCTCCAAGCCACACTGAACCAGATTGAAGACACGCTGCAAAACGCGCGCCGCTATTACAACGCTGCCGTGCGCGACTTCAACACGCGCGTCGAGCAGTTCCCATCCAACGTGGTTGCCGGTATGGGCAATTTCAAACCCCGCGAATTCTTTGAAATCTCCGCTCCGGCGGAACGCGAAGTCCCGCATGTCAGCTTCAGCACCACGCCGACGGCCTGAACCGCGCCCCATGCTTTTTGCCGGCAGCGTGCGTCTCCAGGCGATTCGGCGAGAAAATCTCTTTCGCCGTTTTTCGTGGCATTTTTGCCCCCCAAAGCCTCACAGAAGAGCGCTCGCTTGCCTGGCCTTCCTACTCGCGTTCTTTGTTTCCGCCTCCGCACGCACCCTGCGTATCCGTGATTTCCACGCCGAACTCGATGTCTTGCCGGACTCCTCCCTCGACGTCACCGAGACCATCCACGTTGATTTCGACGGAGCCTGGCAGGGAATCTATCGCAATATTCCGGTGGAGTACGAGGGTCCCGGCGGCTTCAATTATTCGCTTTTCCTCACCGATATCAGCGCCACGGATTCCGACGGCGCCCCGCTTCGCATCGAAAAGCAGCGCCACGCCGAAAATCTGCAGTTGAAGATCTTTGTTCCCGCCGCCGAGGACACCTCGCGAAATATCTCCCTGCACTATCGCGTTCGCGATGGCCTGCGCTTCTTCGAGGACCACGACGAACTCTACTGGAACGTAACCGGCACCGGCTGGGATTTTCCCATCGAGTCCGCCAGCGCCCACATCATCTTGCCAGTCGGAGTCACCGGCCTGCATGCCGCCAACTTCATCGGTTTTTTCGGCTCCCGCTCGCAGGACGCGCGGATGGTTATCCTCGGCAGCAACATTGATATCTATTGCCGCCGACCGCTTGCCTTTCATGAAGGCCTGACGCTTGTCGCCGGGTGGGACAAGGGTTTCGTGCACGAACCGCGCGCCTCGGAGAAGATCGCGCAATTCCTGGATAGCAATTGGCCGCTGTTTCTTCCCGTCGGCGTCTTCCTGGTGATGTTTTGGCTAAAGTCTACCCGCGGCCGGGATCCGCGAGTCGGAGCGATTGCCGTGCAGTATGAACCGCCCGCCGGACTTTCTCCCGGCGAAGCGGGGACCCTGGTGGACAATCAGGCCGGCATTCGTGACATCACCGCGACGCTGGTCGACCTGGCCGTGCGCGGATTCATCACCATCGAGGAAAAAGAGACCTCGCACTTGATGGGCTTGTATTCCAATAAGGAATACGTCTTTCACCTCAATAAGAAGCCCGCGGAATGGAAGGGCGTAAAACCCCACGAACTGCTGTTGCTCACCGGAATCTTTGGGAATCCGATCCTAGGCATGCGAGATGAGGTCGCCCTTTCCGAACTGCAGAATAGCTTCTATAAAAATCTGCCCGGAATTCGCCGGGCCATCTTCGAGTCTCTGGTGGAAAACGGCTATTTCCCGCACCGGCCGGACATCATTCGCCAGGCCTGGCTGCTCGTTGCCGGCGTCATCGGAGCCTTCCTCTATCTGTTCGGCCAATACCTGGCGCAGCACACTGGCATGCAGTCGCTAACCTTCACCGTCGCCGCAATTCTGACGGGTCTCGTGATCGCCGGCTTCGGATGGTTCATGCCCACGCGCACCGTGGACGGCGTCCGGGCCCTTCACGACACATTAGGATTCGAGAATTTTCTGAGCCATGTGGAAGGCGACCATCTCGCTCGCACACCGCAGTCCCCTGGAAATTTCGAGAAGTATCTCCCGTTTGCCATGGCCCTGGGCGTGGAGAAAAAGTGGGTGGGCGCATTCGACGGAATGCTTGCTCAGCCGTCTTGGTATCAAACCACGGGCACCGCGGTCTTCCACCCCGTCGGTTTCGTGTACAGCTTGGATCAAATGGCCGCGCGCACGGGGCAGGTTATGGCTTCGGCGCCGAGAAGCTCGGGCAATTCCTCCACTTCGGGCTTCAGCTTCACGGGCAGCGTCGGCGGAGGCTTCGGCGGCGGTGGTGGTGGCGGCTTCTAGATGCGCGGCACCTTCGCCCACCCGTGACCCGCGCCATTGGGGCGCGCTGAGATATGCGGGCTAGTTGGGGCGGCGGCGCCAAAAGCGCCGAGGAAAAAATTGGCGCAGCGTCAAGACCCGTTCGCGGCGCCGTTCCGCGTCCATATTGTGGACTCGCGCTTTCAACAGGTCGTCCAGCGAGACCATCCCCACCAGCTTGCCCGAAGTTTCACGTTCGACGACCGGTAGTCGTGTGAGCCCGGTCTCAGCCATCCGATAGACGACCACACGCAGTGGCTCGTCCGAATAAGCCGTTCCCGGAGTTAACCTCGCAAGTTCGCCAATGCGGCGCACATCATGCTCGGTCCGATGTTCTTGCGCGAACCTGTTTAAGTCGCCACGTGTGAGAACGCCAGCCAGGCGCCCTTCCTCGTCCACCACGGGATACAACTGTTGGCCATGCCTATGGCCGGCGCGGAGGGACTGGGCTATATCCTTGGCCAGAATCTTTGCTGGAAGAACGGCGATGTTGGTCTGCATGACCTCTCGAACGAACAGAATCTCCAGCGGATCAACCGAGTATTCGCGGCTTAGGTGATAGCCTCTGCGGGCAACCTTTTCGGTCAGGATGGAGCGGCGCAGCGTCAATACCGTGAACCCATGAGCGATGACGGCGGCCACCAGCAAAGGCAAGAGCACGGTAACGTCATGAGTGAGTTCCAACGCGAAGATGACTCCCGTGAAGGGCGAGCGCATCGTGCCACCCAGGATAGCGCCCATGCTGATGAGCGGCCAGAAACCCGCACCTTCATTGGGCAGCACCGTTGCCACCGCCCCACCCAGTGCACCCCCCATCATCAGCAGCGGAGCGAGGACACCACCCGAAGTGCCCGAGCTGAGGGATATGGACCAGATGATCCACTTGACCGCGAGAAGGCCCAGCATCACGCGAACCGTCATGCCTCCCTGGAGGAGTGCTTCGATCGAATCGTAGCCCACACCCAGCGCCCGAGGGGAAATCCAACCCCCAATTCCGATCACCAAACCTCCGAACGCTGGCCACCACATCCAATGGATCGGCAGCTTCCCGAAAAAGTCTTCAGCGGCATAGACCGAAACAGTCAGCAGTGCCGAGAGCGCACCGGCGAGCAACCCCACCAAAACACAGCCAAGAAGACCCTTGGGACCGATAAAGATCGGGTGTGTTGGAACCGCGAAGAGGGGCCCTAACCCAATAATGTAGCGTCGCGTCACCGCTGCGGCTGCACTGGCCAGCGCCACCGGGATCAAACTTCGCGGCTTCCATTCGAAGAGCAGCAGTTCAACGGCAAGTAGAACCGCTGCGACGGGGGAAGCAAAGGTGGCCGACATGCCGCCGGCAGCCCCGGCGACGAGCAGCGTTTTCCGCTCAGAACTTGTCAGGTGCATAAACTGCGCCACCATCGAGCCGAAGGCGCCGCCCGTCATGATGATGGGACCTTCCGCCCCGAACGGACCGCCGGAGCCGATGGAGATAGCCGAGGAAAGTGGCTTCAGGAAAGCCACGCGGGGCTCTATACGGCTGCCGCTAATTAGAATCGACTCAATGGCTTCGGGAATTCCATGCCCACGGATGCGCTCAGAGCCATAGCGAGCCATGAAACCGATGATGAGTGCACCCACTACCGGCACAAGGATTACCGTCGCACCCAGGTGATGGCCGGCTGGAGAAACAAAAGCACTGCTCCATCGCTGATAAAAGAAAAGATTGGTAAAAAGGCCGATGAGCCGGAGCAAGGCCAGCGCCACGAAGGCACTGAGAACGCCGATCCCGATGGCAACCAGAGAAAGCGGGATGACGCTCCACGTAGTAGTGAAGTCGCCGAGCGCGCTCGGTGCCTCCTCGTTTTCGAGTCGGGACCCTTTGGTGGGCTCCGTTGGACTTACCTCGTTTGGCATAACCCTGCACTTTGCGGATTGAAGCGCATTCCTTACTGCCGCAGCGGATTGCATTAGCCCTGCTGGCGTTTCCTGCGAGTTTTTTCTTCCGAGCTTCTTGGGGCACCTGGCCGGATTTTGCGCGAAGCGGAAGCGAGCACCGTCTGCAGGGCGAGCGCCAGCTCCGGTGCAGTCACGCGCAGCTCGGCGATGCGATGGCGCACCAGCCGGCTCAGCAGTTTTTCTCCTCTGGGGGTTACGTACAGGTACACCTGACGCCGGTCTCGCCGGGAGCGTTCGCGGCGAAAAAGTCCCCGTTTTTCCATGCGGTCCACCAGTTCCACCGTGCTGTGGTGCTGGATCTGCAGCCGTTCGGCCAGGCTGCGGATGGTTGGTTCTTGCTCCGGAGGTAATCCGCGCAATGCCAGCAGACCCACATACTGCTGCGGCTCGAGCCCCACCGAGCGGGCCGCCTTTTCGCCATTATTTAGATATCGCCGGATCAGGAAGCGGAACTGCGCAAGGGCTTGATACTCGGCGGTGTTGGTGGAGCGGCCCATCACTTAATTATATCGTACAGCGATAAGGTCGTAAGTAAAAAATTGCGCGTGTTCCTGTAGATGAAACAGGAGCTGCCGGCGCCATTCAAAACACCTTGTCGGAATCGACCAGAATCGTTACCGGGCCGTCGTTTTCCAGCTCCACCACCATATGCGCCTGGAAAATGCCTGTTTCCACCGGAACACCCAGCGATTTCAGCCGCGCGACGTATTCTTCATAAATCCGGTTGGCTTCCGCCGGCCGCGCGGCGCGCGCGAATCCCGGACGGCGGCCCCGGCGCACGTCGCCGTAAAGCGTGAATTGTGAAACCACCATCGCGGCGCCGCCGCTTTCCAGCAAGGAAACGTTCATCTTCCCGTCAGCATCGTCAAAAATTCTCAGATTGGCGGTTTTCTCCGCCAGATGATGAGCCGCCTCGCTCAAATCGCCTTTGCCGATTCCCAGCAAGACCACGACTCCGGAGCCGATCTCGCTCACGACGCGCCCGTCAACGCTCACGCGTGCATGGCGAACTCGTTGGATGACGGCTCGCACGTCGTTTTCAGCCCCGCGGCTTCGGCGCGTTCCGCATGGCGCGCGCCCGCCGAGGCGCCGGCTGGCAGCGCGGACAGAAATAGCTGCTTCGTCCCGCGACGCTCCCACGCCGTATCTTCGATCCGCAACGAAAACAGGGCTTCCCCTCGCGCCCATAAGCGCGGTGTCTCTGCTGGTATTCTCCAGGCTGGCCTTCCGCATCCACAAAATTCGAGATCGAAGAACCGCGGTCCTCGATGGCATGCTGCAGAATGCGCCGAATCGCTTTCCGAAGCCGCGCGAGGTCCGCGGAATTCAGCCGCGCGGCAAGGCGCGCCGGATGAATGCGCGCCTGCCATAAACTTTCGTCGGCATAGATATTTCCGATGCCTCGAAAGATGCTTTGATCCAGCAGCAAGGCTTTGATGCGCGCGCGGCGCCCTGCCAGGCGCGCGTGGAATTCACTGGCGGAAATCTCCAGCGGCTCCTTGCCGAGCCGCTCGCTGAAAGCCGCCATGTTGCCGCCATGCACCAACCGGATCTGTCCGAAGCGGCGAATATCCGTGTAGCGCAGTTCACGCCCGTCTTCGAGTTCAAAAAATGCGTGAGTGTGCGGCGCAACGGGATCCTCGGGCCGGCGCACGCCCAGCCATCCCGTCATCCCCAGATGTATGACCAGATTCATCTGCCCGTCGGCATGTTTCGCACCGGAGCCCGCGCTCAGTTGCAGCTGGATGAATTTACCCAGGCGCTCCACCCTTTCGATGCGGCGTCCGGGAAGCAGTTCGGCCAGCGCGGCTGGGTCTTCAATGAAATCGGTTTTCCCCAGCCGGACGGACACGATGGTATGCCCGGGCAGTACGGTTCGCAGCCCGCGCACGATGGTTTCGACTTCGGGCAACTCGGGCATGTTTACATGAAAATCGACAAATTACGGAAGGGGTAAACCCGGAGACGCGACGATACCGGCCATGCGTAACACTTCCTGGTATTCTTCGTCGGGGACCGGAGAAATAATCAGCCGAACATTCTTCAGGAATTTCATCTTCCGCAGCGCCGGGTTCGCGCGAAGCTCCGTGAGGCTCACTTGCCGCGGCAAACGCTCCAGCGCGCGCAGATCCGCCACCAGGCTCTTTTCTTCCGGATCGTGGGGATCGGGATAGGGGTCGCGTGTCACTTCCGCGAGTGCGTAGAGCGAGCGCTCCGGGGCGGCGTGATAACAGAGCACGCGATCGCCGCGCCGTACCTGCTTGAGCTGCCTCAATGCATTCGGCCGTGCGCCCGCGCCGCGCCACATCTCTTTGCCTTTAACAAACAAAGTATCCCAATGGTAATTGTGCGGATCGACGCTGAACAACCAATGGTTGCGTTTTGATTCCGGGCGGTTGGCATGCGTAGTGGAGATGGTCAAGGGTCGGGGCGTTCCCTATGGGCAAAAGCCATCCGCCTTTGCCGCTTCAAAGCCGCCTAAATAAAGGCAGCACTATACACGCGACTCTCGCGGTACGGGAGCAAAAAGTGATTGATTCCTTACACTCCCGGGCATTGCCGCGCGCGTCCGGAGCCGCCGGAAACAGGCGTCCAGAGGGATTATTCCTTTATTTTGTGCGAAATGCGGCGCTGAATGCCTCTACCGCCGAAGGACTGGCACGGGCCTTCTGCACCCACCTAGCGGGGCCGCCGCGATTTACCTGCGGGAATTTCCTTGTTTGAGTCCGTAGGGGACTGGGAGCCCGATTCGCGTGCGGCGGTGGCGTGACGGGCGCGGGCCGCGAGCAGCTTATCGATATCACCCGCGGAGAGCACAGCTTGCTTGCCGAGCAGTTGAGTCACCAGCGACACCTGGGCGAAGTGCTCCACGGTTTCCAGCCGGAAAAAAGCGCTCAGCAAGTCGTGCCCATAGGTAACCACGCCATGATTGGCCAGCAGAATGGCGTCATGATTCCGCAGCAGCGGCTCGATCGAATCGCACAATTCCGTGGTGCCGGGCGTGCCGTAAGGCGCCAGAGGAACGCAGCCCAGGGAGGACACAGCTTCGCTGAGGATAGCTTTATCGAGCGGCACCCCGGCGGCTGCGAATCCCGTCGCAATGGGCGGGTGGGCGTGGCAGATGGCGTAAACGTCGGGCCGAAGCCGGTAGATCAGCAGATGCATGGCCAGTTCGGTGGATGGCGGGCGCGCCCCGGAAAGAGGCCCGCCCTGCATGTCCGTAATGACCAGATCGTCCGGGGTCATCATGCCTTTGCTGAGGCAGGTGGGAGTCGTGAGCACGCGCGAAGTATCCAGGCGGATGGAAATATTGCCGTCAGTCGCGGGAGCGAAATGGCGCGCGTGAATCCAGCGGCCGGCCGTACAGATTTCTCGCCGGTGCGCCTCCTCGGTTTTGGCATTGCCGGGAATGATGGCTTCGGGAAGCATCGAATTGAGTTCAGGCGTAAATACCGCGGAGCTTCAGGACAAAAGCGACGCGGTCAATGGCCAGCATATATGCCGCGATGCGATTATTCACGCCATTCGTCTCGGAATAGCGTACCACTTCGTCGAAGCTGTGCTCCATGACATCTTTGAGCCGCTCGTTGACCATGCTTTCGCGCCAAAAGAAGCCTTGGCGGTCCTGCACCCATTCGAAATAGCTGACCGTAACGCCGCCGGCATTGGCCAGGATATCCGGAATCACGAATATGCCTTTAGCGTCAAGCGCCTCGTCGGCGTACGCCGTCGTGGGGCCGTTGGCGCCTTCGCAGAGGATGTGGGCCTGAATGCGGTTCGCGTTTTCGCTGGTGATCTGATTTTCGACGGCGGCGGGCACTAAGATGTCGCAGGGCTGGAAAAGGATCTCTTGGGCTGACATGCGCGCGCCGCCCCCGGGAAAATCCGGCAGCGGTTTGTGCTGTCGCACGACCCAGTCTTCCACGGCGGGAACGTCAAAGCCCTTTTCGTTATAAAGGCCCCCGTGAATGTCGGCGAGGCCAAGGATTTTGTAACCTGCGGCGTGCATCAGGGAAGCCGCGGCTGAGCCTACATTGCCGAAGCCTTGCACGATCACGCGCGTATCGGCGCGCCGCCGCCCCAGCTTGGCCACCGCCTTATCGCAGACAATCAGCAATCCTCGCCCGGTGGCGGAGTGGCGCCCCTCCGATCCGCCCATCTCCACGGGCTTTCCGGTGACTACGGCCGTGGTGGTGCGGCGGACGTGCATGGAATAAGTGTCCATGATCCAGGCCATGACCTGTTCGTTTGTGCCCAGGTCTGGCGCGGGGACGTCGCGCTCAGGGCCAAACCATTCGCTCAACTCGGCGGTGTAGCGGCGCGTGATGCGTTCGAGCTCGCCGCGGGAAAGATTGCCGGGATCGCAAATGA
>QHYR01000195.1 GCA_003223315.1 Acidobacteriota bacterium
GATTGATCCGGTGCGCCAGGTCCCTCAGGAGTTTAGCTCCAGAGAAAACTCTTTTAGCGCGCGAAGTCCGCAGTCCCGGATTTCAGAAAAGCGAAGCTCATCTCCGGTTTCAGGAATCCGCTTCGCAGCCGGGTCCTGGGGTGACGCTCGCGCCGGAAGAGATAAAACGCTTTGGTGCCGGCCCGCGAAGAAACCGCAGTATACGAACAGGTGCCCGGCGGCGCAAGATGATCGGCGCCGCTTTTCCAATCAGGCACTATTTTTTCACGAAGTTTTCGATTAAGAGCGAAGCCAGCCGTGTAGGGTTGTGGCGCACCACTCCGTGAACTTCCAGAAGATTATCGAAGACGCATTCGAGGCCCATGCGCTGCAGCTCGGCGCGATCAATCGAGACCGGCTCGGCGCCCTGGTGTTTGTATCGCCGCAGAACTTCCGGCGCCAGGGGACGATCATTGATGACCACGCAATCAATGATCTTTCTTCCGGTGTGCTGGTGGATGGCGCGCACGTGATCCACGAGTGTGTAACCGAGGGTTTCCCCGGGCTGGGTCATCAGGTTGGCGATATAGACGCGCGTGGCGCGCGATTTTTCGATGGCTTCGGCCACCCCGGAAACCAGCAGATTGGGAATGATGCTGGTGAAAAGTGAGCCTGGCCCAAGCAAAATCAAGTCAGCCGCGGCGATTGCTTCCAGAACTTCGGGCAGGGGCTTCACTTTTCGGGGAACCAAATGGACGCGGCGAATGCGCGCTCGTGTAGCGCCGATGTGTGTCTCGCCGGCGATGACTTTGCCATTTTCCAAAGTAGCTTCGAGAGAAACCAGTTGATTCGTGGAAGGGAAGATCCGTCCGCGAATCGCCAGCACTTCGCTGCTGACGCGTACGGCGTGCGTGAAGTCGCCGGTAACATGGCTCAATGCGGTGAGGAAAAGATTGCCGAAACTATGGCCGCGCAGACCGGCGCCGGAATGGAAACGATACTGAAAAAGCCGGCCCAGCAAGGCTTCGTCC
>QHYR01000346.1 GCA_003223315.1 Acidobacteriota bacterium
CGGGGACTTTGTCCGGGCGCGGCGGAAAATCAGCAGAAACACACCAAGAAACAGCAACAGCGCCGGAATCAAAAGAGCAAACATCGCCATCTGGAAGGCGTGCATCGCCGTGGGGCCGCTGGACGCCAGAGAGGTGTAACAGAGGACGCAGCCCTGCGCCCATGCGCCGGGAGCGACGCCAAGCGCCGCGATTGCGATGGCAACAGCCGATCTGTACGGGAACTTCATGTTTTCGCCACCCCTCAAGAACGTCACGGTGTTGAGCGCATCTGCAAAACCCGCGCGCCATCGGGCATGAAGAAAATGATGATCATGCAGATGCAGAATATGGCTGCGGGAATCAGCAGCAGCGCCAAGCCTATCTTCTCATATTTCAAATGCATGAAATAGGAAACGATGAGCGCCGACTTCACGAGAGATAGAATCACGAGAAGCGTGAGCATCAGATCGGGACGCAATCGCTCGTAAGCCAGGAACACCTCGATAAACGTGATTACCGCCAGCCACACCCACACCATCACGAATAGCCGCGTGCTTCCGACGGCGTGGACTTCCGAACTGCTTCCGTGTGCGCTCATGCGCTCCTCGCTGGAATTTAGCCCGTGAGACTTACCGACATCAGGTAAATCATGGGAAAGACGAACATCCACACCAAGTCAACGAAGTGCCAATAAAGCCCGTTCACTTCCACGTCATCGGAAGTGAATTTTCCCTTTCCATATCCGATGGACATGATGACCAGGTAGATCACGCCGATGCTTACGTGAGTCATGTGCAGGCCGGTGATGCCGAAGAACGTGGCGCCAAACAGCGGCACGCCCTGCGGAGTGCTCCAGGGCGTATAACCTTCACGGAAGAGATTGAACCATTCGGTCAAATGCAGAACCGTGAAAGCGACTCCGCCCAGGGCGGTCAGGAGCAGCCAGCGAACTGTCTTGGCGCGTTGGTTCTTGTGAGCAGCCGCGACCCCCAGCACCATGGTCAAGCTGCTGGCCAGAAGAATCAGCGTCATGGCGGTGGACTTGGCAATGGCCGGATAAATTTCGAACGGGCGGGGCCAATTCGGATTCGCCAACCGGCTGTAGCTATAGGCCAGCAGCAATGCCGAAAACGTCAGCGTGTCCGAGACGATGAAAAGCCACATTCCGAATTTTTTTGAATTAATGGCAAAAGGTGAGCCTCCGCCGCCCCAAGGCGAGCTGACCGGCACACCGACTGCGGCCTTCGTTTCAGCCACGATTCACCGTCCCAGATAGAGAAGCGCGAATAAAAACACCCACAGGCCGTCCATGCAATGCCAATAAATTGACGCCACATCGGCGGCGGTCCCCTGCGAAACTCGGGAGCGCTGCCAATTTCGATGCGAAACGTAGAGCAAGGCCAGGATTCCGCCGAAAAGGTGCAAGCCATGTGCCGCGGTCAGGACATAAAAGAAGCTGCTGCTTGGATTGGTGATGAGAAAAACGCCCTGACCCGCGAGTTGACGCCAAGCAAGGAATTGACCTGCCAAAAACAGGATGCCCAGACTCGTAGTTACGCTCCACCACCGCTTGAAAGCGGCCCTCTGATCCTCATGCAAATGGCGCCGAGCAATCTGAATAGTAATGCTGCTGGCCAGAAGAATCAGCGTATTCAGCCAGAGGATGCGTGGAAAATTGAACGTGACCCAGTCATTTCCCAGGCCCTTGCGCACCAGAAAAGAGCTGGTCAGGGCCATGAAAAACATGACGATGCCGGCGAGTCCGAGCTGAATCACCGTGAAGTAGGCGCGCTGCGGTATACCTGGGGAGCCGCCACCGGAGCCTTCTTCGTCGTCATCTCCGCCCGCGGGAACGTCGTTGCCCCCGCCGCGACCGGCGTCAATTATCTCGATTTCATCCGTGATCGTACCCGGCATAAGCGTACTCCGTTAGTGTGCCTTGACCACCCTCTCCGGCGTAACGTGCTGCGGAATGTAATCGTCCGTCGCGCCCGGCACGCTGAATTCATACGGCCCGCGATAGACCACCGGGATGTGGCCGGCAAAATTATCGAACGGGGGCGGAGAGGGAATGCTCCATTCCAGTGTGGTGGCGTTCCAAGGATTGTCGGCCGCTTTTTGCCCCGCCTTCATACTGTAGAGGAGGTTAAACAGGAAGAGCAACTGGGCGGTGATCGTAATCATGGCGGCCATGGTAATGAAATAATGCACGGAGTGCAGGGGCGCGAGGAAATTGACCCCGGTTGTATCGGCATAGCGCCGCGGATGTCCGGCGAGCCCCAGGAAATGCATGGGCATGAAAATAGTGTAAACGCCGATGAACGTGAACCAGAAGTGAATCTTGCCGATGGTCTCGTTCAGCATGCGGCCAAACATCTTGGGAAACCAGAAATAGGTCGCCGCAAAGATACCGAAGATCGACGCCACGCCCATGATCAAGTGGAAATGCGCCACGACGAAATAGGTGTCATGCAGATAGAGATCGATCGAGGGTTGCGCCAGGAAGAGTCCTGAGAGCCCTCCCGTTACGAACAGCGAAACGAAACCGAGAGCGAACATCATCGCCGTGGTGAAGTGGATCTTTCCGCCCCACAACGTGCCTAGCCAATTAAAAG
>QHYR01000196.1 GCA_003223315.1 Acidobacteriota bacterium
ATTTCTCGAATAGTTGGCGGTCAGCGCCGGGGAGTTCCTGTGTCACCGGCGGTGGAATCAGGAATTCCACCTTCGGCGGCAGCATGCGCAGGCAGCGGCGGCAATTTCCTGAGTTCGTGCGGTATTGAACCAGGCCGCAGCTTTTACAACGGATTACTTCACGATCCATATCAGCTTCCTTAATGTTCCCATTGCTATTATTGTCCGACACCGGAGCTCCTCATGTGCGCGATTTCCGGCATGCGGATAAGAGGACTTGAGCGTCTTCAGGGGAAGGCAGAAGCTGGCGCGTCAGGGATATTGCGGGTGTAGAGTACCTGTTGTCAAGGATTTTCTGTAGTCTTTCCTAAGTAAAACTAGGGGTTGTCCCTTAGAGGACTACCGTTTTCTCCTGATATTCGCCTGTTCCCGGACGAACGGCCTGGAGAGGCTATGGTCTGCCAAGTAAATGGGCCAGCCAGCCACTTTCCGATAATCTCCCCAGGCGGAAAAGTAGACGCAGAGGCTAGCGTCCGGCCTCGATCGGACCTTCGAAAAACCAAACAAAAAAAGTGCATCTGCGTTACATTTGTGTGACACATCCACCCCTTCCCCTGATAACCTGTAGGCCGAACGGCGGGACTCGTGCTCCCGGCTCGGGCCGCAGCCAGAGTTCAGCCTTTGCCAACTATGAGGGGTGCACTGTATGAGCAACAGCGCAACGCGATGGCGTATCTTCACAGTAAGGGGAACACGAGCGGTACTGTTCCTTTTCATTCTGCTCGCATCCGCGGCGGCTCCAAAGCCCGTAGCGGCGCAGGCTGGCCAGTCGCAAACCGGCTCGGCACAGCCTGGCGAGCTGAAGCCGACCTATCCCGGAGAACCTTTCAATAATCCGCCAGTAGAGACGACTATCGGGCCGGCCAAACTTCGGCTCTATGGAACCGCCTTGCTGAACATGTCCTTCTCGGATACTGCGCAAGTCGGCCAGGATGTGCCGCTCTGGCCACTCCCGAGCACCGCCAATGTGACGTTGCCCGACGGCACCACCAAACCCGCAGGCCAGGTCCACGACACAATTTTCACGGCGCGGCAAAGCATTCTGGGGGTCGTCCTCAATCCGGCCAATTTCTCAACGAGCGGCTGGATGCCTTCGGCTCAAGTGGAAATCGATTTCTTCGGCACGCGACCCATTGATACCAACCTGCCGCAGAACCGTGTGCTGAACCAACCGCGACTGCGCCTGGCCTTTTTCCAACTCCAGAAAGGCGATTTCAAGCTGGTAGCCGGCCAGGATAAGATCATTATCTCGCCGCTTGATCCTGTATCCCTCTCTCACGTGGCTGTGCCGTTGGGATATTCGGCCGGGGATCTCTTTGGCTGGCTGCCGCAAGTGCGAGTGGATTACAACCACAAGTTCGGGGATACCGGAACCTTATTCCAATTTGGCGTCCTACGGCCTGCTTTCGGCGACCCGCGATTGGGCGATGAACCTGCAGCGAGCGTCGCGCTGGATACTACATCCTCAGGGTTTGGAGAACGCGCAAGCCAGCCTTTCTACCAGGCACGTTTCGCGGTTTCTCACCCCATGAGCGGCTCAACGGCTACCATCGGCGCGGGCGCTCATTACGGGAGTGAACTGGTCGGCTTCGTCGGGTCAACCAATCACAAAGTCGATTCCTGGGCCTTCACCCTGGATTTTCGCGTGCCCATAGTGCCTAAGCTGATCCTCCGCGGAGAAGGCTTCGTCGGCAGCAATCTCGTTCCCTTCGGGGGCGGGGCCATACAAGGCGTAGCGGCAGTGGGTACAGCCCCCAATCTTACGCTGATCCGGCCGATCGGTGATGGAGGCGGTTGGGCGGAACTGACCTTCCTGGCGACCAGGAGAAACGTTTTCTATATCGGTGCCAGCACCGACGACCCGAAGAATAGAGAACTATTGCCGGGCACAACGCGCCAAAAGAATTCCTTCGTCTGGGCCAGTTACTTCCGCAAAATCACCGACTCCGTCACTCTGGCAGCCGAATGGAGCAACTGGCAATTCCATACCATAGGCTTCGTGGGCAATACGCCTGCCGCCCGCGGAGCATTTGGCAGAGGGAACGTAATCAACATCGCCTTCGCATATCAGTTCTAGAGACGCTTTATTTTGCACGTCACCGCGTCCCGTGCATTCTCCTGCGGGACAAAATAAAATACCGGCATGATTCCGACGCGAAACGATGCCTGGACTCTGCTCTGCGAATTCACCCAAAACGAAAACCTGCGCAAACACGCCCTGGCCGTGGAGGCCTGCGTGCGCGCCTATGCCCGTAAATCCGGAGCCGATGAGGAACTCTGGGGACTCGCCGCGCTGCTGCACGATTTCGATTACGAGCGCTGGCCCAATCAGGAGCACCACTCGAGCGAAGGTCATCCGTCCTCGGGCGCCAAAATCCTGCGCGAACGCGGCTACCCTGAGGAGATGCTCCACGCCATCCTGGCGCACGCCGATTACACGGGCGTGCCGCGCGAAACTCCGCTCGATCGGGCCCTGTTTGCCTGCGACGAAATGGCCGGCTTTCTCACCGCGTGTTCGCTGGTCAAGCCCGGCAAGACCATCTTCGAAGTCGAAGCGGATTCCGTGAAGCGCAAGATGAAGGATAAAGCCTTCGCCCGCGGCGTCAGCCGCGAAGACCTCACGCGTGGCGCTCAGGAACTGGGCATTCCACTGGAAGACCATATCGCCACCTGCATCGCCGCCATGCGTGAGGTCGCCCCCTCCCTCGGCCTCGAACCGAAGTCGTGAACTCGCGTCTGCAGCATCTCAGAAATCACATTCCACCGCTTCAGGGAACAGAGCGCCTGTGGCGCAATCCGCGATATAATTTGGCATCGCGTAGGGAAGCGGGGATTCCTTGAGGAAACGCGGAGTTTAAGCGGGGGCGTGGAGCGTTTGTGACGCACAGACAGCAAACTCATTCCGTGAAAGTGGGCCGGGTAACCGTGGGCGGCGGTGCGCCCATCGTCATCCAGTCGATGACCAATACCGACACGGCCGATATCGCCTCCACGGTGCAGCAGTGCGTGGAACTCGCGGCCGCCGGCTCCGAAATGGTTCGTGTCACCGTAAACGTCCCCGAGGCTGCCGTCGCAGTTCCCGAAATCAAGAAGCGCATGATCGATGCCGGCTGCGAAGCGCCGCTCATCGGCGATTTTCACTACAACGGCCACGTCCTGCTGACCAAATACCCAGAATGCGCCCGCGCTCTCGACAAATACCGCATCAATCCCGGCAACGTCGGCGCCGGCAAGCGCCGCGACGAGCAGTTCGCCACCATTTGCAGCATCGCCCGCGATAACGGCAAGCCCGTGCGCATCGGCGTCAATGGCGGGTCGCTGAATCAAGAGCTGGTCATGCGCAAGATGCAGGAGAATACCGACCGCAATCTCGGCCTCAGCTCCGAAGAGATCATCAACGAGTGCATGGTGCTTTCCGCCATTGAATCCACCGACCTCGCTTTGCAGTGCGGCCTGCGCGAAGATCAGATCATCATCTCCTGCAAAGTTTCGCGTCCGCTGCATCTGATTACGGTCTACCGCACGCTCGCCCAGCGCACGCGCCAGCCTTTGCATCTGGGGCTCACCGAGGCGGGCATGGGCATGAAGGGCGCGATCTGGTCTTCCACAGCGATGGGCATTCTGCTCAACGAAGGCATCGGCGATACGATTCGCATCTCGCTCACGCCCCGGGTGGGCGGCGACCGTCGCGAAGAAGTCTATGCCGCCTGCGAATTGCTGCAGGCGCTCGGCCTGCGCGCCTTCGCGCCCAGCGTGACTGCTTGCCCCGGCTGCGGCCGCACCACCAGCACCACTTTTCAGCAGCTCGCCGAACGCATTCAGGGTTACGTGCGCGACAAAATGCCGGAATGGAAGCAGCAATACGAAGGCGTCGAATCCATGACGCTTGCGGTGATGGGCTGCATCGTGAACGGGCCCGGCGAGTCCCGCGCCGCGAATATCGGTATCAGCCTCCCGGGCACGGGAGAAGCTCCCAGTTGCCCGGTGTATATCGATGGCCAGCACTTCACCACGCTGCGTGGCACTTACGACGATCTCGCCGCCCAATTCCAGGCTCTCGTTGACGATTACATAGCCAATAAATACACGCGGCGCGAAGCAGCGCCCGCGGGCGCAAGGGCTTCCTGAGCGGAAAAAAAAATGAAAATCACACGCGAGGATGTTTTGCGGGTCGCCGAACTGGCGCATCTCGAGCTGAGCGAAGCGGAAATCGAGATGTTTTCGCGGCAGCTCGACTCGATTTTGACCTACGCTGAGAAACTCAATGAGCTCGATACGAGCAAGGTCGAGCCCATGGCGCAGGTCGCGCCTCCTGCCGCTTCCGGCCAAGCCGCCGCAGGCACGCCGCTCCGTGAAGACAAGCTCGCTCCATGCGAGGTCGCCGGGGAAGTGCTCGCCGGCGCGCCCGATGCGAGCCCACCGTATTTTCGCGTGCCCCGCGTCATCGAACGCTAGCGCACAATCTCCCGCTATCTGAATGCAGCCTGAAACTCGTAGCAGGAGTCGTGCCCGATTTTTGCCGCTTGCTTCAGCGCCCGCCGCGCTGCTTGATTCGTCTGAGGATAGCCTCCGCTCGCGCGATCACGGGCCGATCCACCATTTTCCCCTCCACCGCGACCGCCGCGCCCTGCGCGGCTTCGGCCGCCTCCATAATGCGCCGTGCCCAACTCTCTTCCTCTGCAGTCGGCACAAAACATTCATTCACCGGGCTCACTTGCCGGGGATGGATACAGAGTTTCGCGCCGAACCCGAGGCGCCTGGCACGCAAGGTATCGGCGCGCACACGTTCCGCATCGTCAATAGCCGTCGTAACTCCGTCCACCGGCGGCTCGAGGCCCGCAATGCGCGAGACCAAAACAAGCTGCGAGCGAAAATACAGTAGTTCCTCTTCCTCTCCCTGGATGCCCAAATCGATTTGAAAATCGATGGAGCCAAAAACAAAGCGCTGCACTCTGGGACCTTGCGCAAGCGCGTGCGCATTCCAGAACCCGCGGGCGGTCTCGATCAGCGGCAAAATTGGCGTAGCGGCGCCGGAATGCTCGGCAAGTAGGCGAATGTCCTCAATTCTCTCCGCCTTGGGCAGAAGCACTCCCGCTACCCCCGGCGTTTTGCAGAGGGCGAGGTCTTCGCGAAACCATGAGCTCTCCGCGCCGTTGACGCGAATCAGCACAGGGTGTTCCGGAGAAAGCCATGCGGCCAGGGCAGCGCGCGCCGATGTCTTATCCTTTGGCGGAACGGCATCCTCAAGATCGACGATAACCGCATCGGCTCCGGCGGCAATCGCCTTCGCGTAACGTTCCGGCCGATTGCCGGGCACGAAGAGATAGGAACGCGGCGTGAGCGATTCCATATGGTTTCTAAAATGATCGTGGCAGACCGAGCACATGCTCGGCCACATAGGAAAGAATGAGATTCGTCGAGATGGGTGCGACCTGGTACAAGCGCGTTTCGCGGAACTTGCGTTCCACATCGTACTCGACTGCGAAGCCGAATCCGCCGTGGAACTGCAAGCAGGCATTGGCCGCTTCCCAGGAAGCCTCCGCGGCCAAAAGCAGCGCCATATTGGCTTCGGCGCCGCAGCGCTCCTGCGCGTCGAACAGTGCGCACGCCTTGAAGCGCATCAAATTAGCGGCTTCGATTTTGATAAACGCTTTCGCGATGGGAAACTGCACGCCCTGGTTCTGCCCGATGGGCCGGCCGAACACGACGCGTTCTTTCGCATATCTGGTGACTTTATCTATAAACCAGTAGCCATCCCCGATGCACTCGGCGGCGATCAGCGCGCGTTCGGCATTGAGCCCGTCCAGGATGTATTTGAATCCTTTGCCTTCTTCTCCAATCAGGCTTTCCAGGGGAAGCTCCAGGCTATCGAAAAATAGTTCGTTCGTTTCGTGGTTGACCATATTGGGAATCGGACGAACTCTGAGGCCCCTGCCGATTGCCTGGCGAAGATCCACAAGAAAGAGCGACATTCCCTCAGTCTTCCGTCCGGCGTCGGAAAGCGGCGTGGTGCGCGCCAGCAAGATCATCAGATCGGAATGCTGCACGCGCGAGGTCCACACTTTCTGGCCGTTAATGGTATAGCGGCCGTCACTTTTCGCTGCTGTCGTGGTGATTTTCGAGGTATCGGTGCCGGCCGTCGGCTCGGTGATGGCCATGGATTGCAGACGCAATTCTCCGCCGGCAATCTTCGGCAGATACGCGCGTTTTTGTTCCTCCGAACCGTGACGCAGCAGCGTAGCCATGTTGTACATCTGTCCGTGGCAGGCTCCGGAATTGCCGCCGGCGCGATTGATCTCCTCCAAGATCACGGAAGCTTCTGTTAACCCGAGTCCGGAGCCGCCATATTCCTCGGGAATGAGCGCAGCCAGCCATCCTGCTTTCGTCAGCGCCTCCACGAATTCTTCGGGATACGAACGCTGTTCATCGATGCGCCGGAAATACTCGGCGGGAAATCCCTGGCAGAGCTCACGCACGGATTTGCGCAGATCCTGATATTGATCCGAAGCATTCAGCACGAAAAATCTCCCTAAATTTCGGGATGGCTCGTTCCTAGTCTCCCAATCCGGCTGCGGCCTCCATGGCCAGCGATCCTTCCGAATCCGTGGCCCACAATTGCACAGCCTTTCCGTCCGAGGCAGCTTTACCGCACACCGAGAATGGCGCTATATCGAACAAGGGCCGGACGGCGCGGAACGATAGCGATGAGACGTTGGAATCGGCAAGATTTCGTCGTAACAGGTCGAGCAGCAGAGTGGCGATCAAGGGCCCGTGCACGACCAATCCCGGATAACCTTCCGCTTCGGTCGCATAGCGGCGATCGTAGTGAATGCGGTGACCGTTGAAGGTGAGGGCCGAATAGCGAAACAGCAGGGTCGCGTCCGGAAGAATTTCCCGCGTCCAGGTGGCACCGGAGGGCGGCGTCTGAGGCGCCGGCGCAGAATCGGTAGGGTTCGGGCTGTCGCGGTAAACGATATCGTGCTCCTCAGTCACGGCGACGCCCTGACGGTCGCTGATTTCATGCCGCACCACCACAAAGACCAGCGGACCGCTGCGTCCTAGTTTGTGATTCACGTCGATAATGCGGGAAAGTCGCGAGATCGTTTCTCCCACGCGCAGGGGGCGGTGAAACTGCACGCGATCACCTGCGAACATGCGGCGCGGCAGCGGCACGGGAGGGAGAAAGCCACCGCGTTTGGCATGGCCGTCCGGACCCAATTCGGACTGCCGAGGAATTGGCAGAAAATAGAGCCAGTGCCAGAGCGGCGGCAGCGCGTCTCCGGCTCGTGGGAACGGATCATCTCGATCGAGCGTTGCCGATAGGGCCGCGATCGGCGCCGAGGTGATCTCGCCGGATCGTGATTCCGTTTTTCCGCGCCATTCGCGCAGGTAATCCCAATTCAGGTCCATCGTAGTGTCGCCGTGGAGAATCGTTGGATGCGCGCAAATCAAGAATCTGGTAATTACCGCCGACTCTACTTTAGCGCGAATGCCGAAGAAGAGGCCAACGGCGAAGGTTCGCTCGAGGACCGCCCACGAAAGTTGGGATATGAAGACCGTGCGTTGAATTAAGCCGTCTTAGCTGACGCTGCCTCCAAGTCTGCAATCGTTGTCTGAAGCCAGCCGCGCATTGCCTCCTGCACGTGGAAATCCCGGCCATAGCCCTGGAGGCTCTCCAGCGTATCGCCGCGATCGTTCAGAGGAATATGGTGACACGGGATGGACTCGCCCTGCTTTTCGGCCGGAACAAAATTGATCAGGAAACATTCCGAGCAGGGATGTGTTCGGTGAGCCAAAGCATAGTTCAGGCAAGAGGGCGAATCTTGAAAAACGGAAAGTTCCCTGCGTGGCTCTCGTACCGACCTCTCATAACCGCCGCGTTCCAGAAACCTAAGCTCAAATTTGAGTGCGTCCAGCATCACCTGCTGATCCATCTCCTGTTGAATGGCCATATATGCCTCCCGTTTTTGCAAGACCATTTTGATGGCCTTGCCTGAGAAGCACTGTAACGGCCGTCACACCTCTCGGTGATACGCATCTCCTTTTTTATCAATGGCGTACAGTCCTGCGTTCAGCGGGGCCCTTCGGGCGAGGCTTTAGGCGTGACGGGATTATCCGCCTTGCCACTTGCTTCCTTTGCGCCGATGTGGTCTGCCAACTCAGCGCCGGTGAAGCTGTCGGTGTAGCTTTCGTCAATTTCCGGCAGCATGGTCGCGTTCCATTCGTACCATTCGGTTACAAGTTTCGCGTAGAGGTCCCTGCGGCGCTCCTTAAGGTTGGCGCGCTCCATCGGGTCATCAACGACATTAAACAAAAAGGTGTTCTCGAGGATCCTCAGATATTTGTAATCCCCGTCACGCGCGGCCCGCTGCGCATTGGCCTTGTAGCGCCAGAAGAGTCTGCGCGGAACGGGCGCGGCGTTCTGCGTCAGCATCGGCAGCAAATTCATACCGTCCGAAGGGAAGGCCGGATCGGGCGCCGTTCCCGCTGCAGCAAGCAGCGTCGGCAGCCAGTCCATGCTGATGGCCACCTGATCGGTCGTGCGGCCTTGCGGAATGCGGGCCGGCCAGCGCATCAGCGCCGGAATACGCAGGCCGCCTTCCAGTAATTCAAATTTCCTGCCGGTGAAAGGCCAGGTATCGGCGAATCGCTCACCGCCATTGTCGCTGGTGAAAATGACGATGGTGTTTTCGGTCAAGCCATGCGTGTCCAAGGCTTCGAGCACACGGCCGATCTGCAGGTCCATCTCTTCGATCATGCGCTGGTAGGTTTTCTGCGTGCCGCCGTCGAAATCATTCAAGTCACCGTAGCGCAGGCGATTCGATTCGGCCTGGTCGCCGGGCGCCTCCCAGGGCCAGTGTGGCGCATTGAAGTGCAGGCTGATCAGGAAGGGCTGGCCCGATTTCGCGTAGTCATTCACCACCTCCACCGCGCGGCTGCCGAGCAGATCGGTCAAGTAGCCCATCTGGTCGATTGCGACATCGTCGTCCCAAAGGTCGTCGCGGTGATCGGTGCCGTTGTGCAGGTAATAGTCGAGCGCGCCGCCACGGAAACCGTAAAAATGATCGTAGCCGCTTTTCAATGGGCCGAACTTGGGCAGAACCCCCAGGTGCCATTTTCCGATCAGCGTTGTGCCGTAACCGATTTTTTTCAGCAACGAAGGCAAGGTGGGGTGTTCCGGCGGCAAGCCGACCTCGGGGTGGTTACCCGCCAGTGGCTCTTCTAGGCCGACTCGCAGCCGGTACTGATATCGGCCGGTGATCAAGCCTGTGCGCGTAGCGGTACACACGGCCGAGTTCGCGTAGGCCTGCAAGAAGCGCACCCCGGTCGCGGCGATACGGTCGATATTCGGCGTCTTGAGGTCAGGACGTCCATAACAAGAGACGTCGGCGTAGCCGAGATCATCGGCCAGGATGAAGATTATGTTGGGAGACCGCGCGAGGCGCTGTCCGAATATATCGTCAACCCCTGATGCGAGCGCAAGCGTTCCCATGGCCGCTTTGCGGAGCAAAGTACGCCGCGTGATGGCGTGACGATCCGGAGTGGAATTCTCTCGAGCCATTGTGATCTGCTCAGGCGGCACAAAGGTGCCACGGGCTTGTTTCCAAACGGGGCCGCCGGCAAGCTGCGAGTATACAACTGCGAGCTGACTTTGGAGGAACAACAGATTCAGCCCGAGAGAACTTCTGAAGGGCTTTAGCGGCGATTCTTCTGGTCCAGATCAGATAATTTGGGCCCGGCAATCCGTGCCATCGGCGCGCCAATTCCGCGGCGAACTGATCCTGGCGTGGTCGGAACGGCTTCGGGTATCTCGTGCCGCTTTTTCCCGAATACGCGGGTCGACCACTGCTTGGCCTGTTCCAGATAGATGTATACGACTGGATTCAGGAATAGGGTGACGGCCTGCGAGAATATCAGCCCGCCGACCACCGATATTCCCAGCGATCGCCGCGATTCGGCGCCTGCCCCGAATCCCAGGGCAATCGGCAGCGTGCCCATCAGTGCGGCCATGGTGGTCATCATGATGGGACGGAATCGCACCAGACATCCTTGATAGATGGCTTCGGCGGCGTCTTTGTTTTCGCTCCGTTGCGCCTCCAAAGCGAAATCAATCATCATGATGGCATTCTTCTTAACGATTCCAATCAGCATCACCACGCCGACGAAACCATAAAGGTTCAGCTCCATATCAAGCAATGGCGAGACCCAGTGCCTTTGCGCCGCAAGATGGAAGAGTTCGAGCGTGAGGAGGGCCCCAAAGCCCGCCGAGGGCAATCCGGAGAGAATCGTGATCGGATGGATGAAGCTCTCATACAAAATTCCCAGCACGATATAAATCACGAGAATTGCCATGATCAGCAACATTCCCAATCCGCTCAACGAGGACTGGAAAGCCTGTGCGGTGCCCTGGAAGGCAGTGCCGATCGTCGCCGGCAGCGAACGTCGCGCCAGATCGTTGATTTCATTCACGGCGTCGCCGATGGAAGTACCAGGCTTGAGGTTGAAGGACATGGTCACAGCAGGCAGCTGGCCCAGGTGATTTACCGAAAGCGGCCCATACGTACTGGTGAGTTTCGCGACAGCGCTCAGAGGCACTAATTGACCGCCCTTGGAGCGCACGTAGAGCGAAGATAAAGCATTGGCGTCCCTCTGGTATTGCGGTTGCAGTTCGAGGATGACGCGGTACTGATTGTTGGGCGCGAAGATGGTGGAAACCTGGCGAAAACCGTAAGCTGAGTACAAGGCCTCTTCCACTTGATTCGCAGTCACTCCCAGACTTGACGATTTGTCGCGGTCGATCACGACATTGATCTGGGGATTCTTGATTTGCAGATCGCTGGTGACGTCCTCCAGTCCCGGAACTTGCTGCATCTTGCCAAGAAAGTCCTGTGAGGCGGCGAACAGTTCGGAAGTGCTCGCTCCCTGCAACGTGAATTGATAGAGGGCCTTGCTTTGTATTCCGCCAATGCGGACGGGCGGGTCGTTGCGTAAATAAACCGTTATTCCCGGCACAGCCGCAAGTTTGGGACGCAATTCTTGAATGACCTGGTCGACTTGCGGCCGGTCGGAGCGCGGCTTCAGATAAATGCTAACGGTGCCTTGGTTGAGGCTCCGGCCGAACGACCCGACTTGCGACAGCACATACGCCACGTAAGGATCGTCCTGAAGAATCTTAGCGATTTGAAGCTGGTGCTCCATCATCAAATCATACGACGCGCCTTCGACCGCCTCGGTAGTTCCATTGATCTGCCCGATGTCTTCGCTGGGCAGGAAGCCTTTGGGAATCACGATCGCCAAATATACCGTACCCACCAGCAGCGCCAGAGAAACGGCTACAGTCGCCAGCTTGTGCCGTAACACCATCTGCAGCGTTCGGCCATACCCGTTCGTCAAGCCTTGCTGGATACGCTCGAAGAGGTTGAAGAGGCTGCCGTGCTTCTCACCTCCGGCCTGATGCGGGCGCAGGAAGCGGCTGCACATCATGGGGGTGAGCGTCAGCGAGACGACACCGGACACCAGAATTGCGGACATGATGGTGACCGCAAATTCATGCAGCAAGCGGCCCAGCACTCCCCCCATGAACAATACGGGTATGAATACCGCCGTGAGCGACAGGGTCATGGACAAGATCGTGAAGCCGATCTCGTTGGACCCGTTCAGCGCCGCTTCCAGAACGCCCTCGCCGTGCTCGATGTGACGCACGATGTTTTCGAGCATGACGATGGCATCGTCCACAACGAATCCCACCGACAGGGTCAGCGCCATCATGGAAAAGTTGTCCAGGGAATAGCCGCACAAATACATCACCGCGAAAGTTCCCACAATCGAGAACGGCAGTGCCAAACTTGGAATCAGGGTCGCGGGGATATTGCGCAGGAACAAGAAGATAACCATCACCACGAGGATCAGCGCCAACTGCAGCGTGAACTTTACGTCTCGCACGGAGTTCCGGATGGTAATCGAGCGATCGAAAAGCGTTTCGAGGCTGATGGCCGGGGGCAATTGCGCTTGGAGTGCCGGCAGCATGGCTTTGACCTTGTCGACAACTTCCACGGCATTCGTACCCGGCTGGCGATAGATCGCCAACTGAATGCCGCGTACGCCGTTGTACCAGGCGGCCGTTTTGTCATTCTCCACGCCGTCCATGACATGACCGATATCGGAGAGGCGCACGGGCGAGCCATTGCGATAGGCGACGATCAGCGGGGCATAGTCGGGAGCCGTAAAGAGTTGCCCGGTGGCCTCTACGTTCACCGCCTGGTGAGGTCCCCACAGCGTGCCTGTGGGCAGACTGACGTTGCCCTCGGTGAGCGTCTGCTCCACTTCGTCTATGCCGATTTGCCGCGTGGCCATCGCCTTGGGATCGATCTGCACGCGCACGGCGTATTTCTGGCCGCCAAAGACCTGTACCTGCGCGACCCCGTTGACGGTGGAGATGCTTTGCGCCACCAATGTCTCCGCGAACTCATCCACGGTGGAAAGCGGCATCGTGGGCGAAGTGAGCACCAGGAAGAGCACAGGGGAGTCGGCTGGATTGAATTTACTAAACGCCGGCGGCGCCGGCATGTTTTGCGGAAGACCGCGGCTGGCCTGCGTGATGGCAGCCTGGACGTCTTGCGCCGCACCGTCAATATTGCGGCTCAGGACGAACTGCAGGGTAATGTTGGTGCGGCCCAGAAGATTCTGGGAGGACATCGAGTCCAAACCGGGAATCGTGGAGAACTGCTTCTCAAGGGGTAGTGCCACAGCCGCCGCCATCGTATCGGGGTTTGCGCCGGGAAGTGCGGCCTCCACCCGGATCGTCGGATAGTCGACGCTGGGCAAATCGCTCACCGGCAGCGCACGGTAACCCGCCACGCCCACTAGCAGGATTCCCATCATCACCAGCACGGTTGCCACCGGCCGTCGAATGAAGAGTTCCGGTATGCTCATTTCGTCTGTCCCATCCGCAATTGATTACGTTCTCTGCACAGCGCCCAAGGGCCGTGGTGGTGCACCCACATCCACATGCCCGGCGGCTTAATCGCTCAGGTTATTCTTGATTAGAACCTTGGAGCCAGGCACCAGACGCACCTGGCCATCGGTCACCACGGTCTCACCCGGCTCTAGTCCCTTATCGATGACCGCTTGTCCTTCGACGCTGCGACTCGACACCACCGGACGAGGCGCGACGGTGCCGTCGGCTTGGACCACATAGACAAATGACCCTTGCTGTCCCGCGGTGATGGCCTGCGCGGGTACGACCTTGGCGTTCGATTGCTGGGCGAGCGTCATCAGGGTGTTCACATACAAGCCCGGCCAGAGAACGGCGCGCGAATTTTCGAAGGTCGCGCGCAAGTGAATGGTCCCTGTGGTCGTGTCCACTGCATTGTCTATAAAGGTGAGCGTGCCCACTTCCGGCGCTTCGGCGCTATTCGGCACGCTCGCGGCGACGCGCAGCGGTCCCGCAGCCAAATATTTCCTGATGTCCGGCAGGTACTCTTGAGGCACCGTAAAGTCGACGTGGATTGGGGAGACTTGGTTAATGACCACGATGGGCACGTCGGCGACCTTCACCAGATTCCCGGGTTTCACCATAACGGAACCCGTCCGTCCGTCCATGGGCGAGTAAATGTTGCAGTACTCCAGGTTCAACTGCGCTGTCTTCAGCGCCGCCTCATCGGCAGCGACGGTGGCCTCGGCCGCATCCGCCGCGCTCCTGGAGGCATCGGCATCCGAGGGGGACACGACTCCATCGGCAAGCAACTTCGAAATGCGTTGCGCCTGAGCCCGGCTGTTTGTGGCGACAGCCTTGTCCCGCAAAAGTGTCGCTTGCACTTGTGCGAGAGCAGCTTCGTAAGGCCGCGGATCAATGGTCAAGAGCAATTGGCCCTTATGAACGAACTCGCCCTCTTTAAAATGAACTTCGAGAAGTTCGCCGGCCACCTGGGCTCTCACCGAGACGGAGTAGGCTCCGACGTTGCCGATGGCGGTCAGCTGCACCGGCATGGCCCTTTGGGTGACTTTCGCCACCACCACGGGAACAGCCGTCGGCCGGGGCGCAGGCGCGGCTTGCTGCTTCGAACAGCCGGCGGCCGCCAGAAGAGTCAGAAAGAACGCGGTTAGGAATGCGGGTTCAGACCCGAACAGGAACTTCGATTTCGACCTCGCGAACACAGTTGTGTGACGGTCCATGTTGACCTATTTTGGCGTGATTTATGTCCTGAAGGCCCAATACATCTGGCCAATAAATACTTCATCTTAGACGCACTTCGCTTTGCCCACGTTTCACTCCAATGCAACCCGGGCAATGCCGCTGGGCATATTCCCACTCAGCCGAAAACTCTCGGCGATATCACAAGATTCTACAATGGCGGCTGCGAAGATGACAACAGATTCGGAACTTCTTCCCGAGGAATCGTGAACAACTCCTGGAGGAGTCGGAGTTCTGAAACCCGTTTAGAGTTCCCACTCGAATCTACTGAACCGGCGCACTCGCGTGTGCTGTTTTTGGGCGCTCCTGTGAGGGCGAAATTTGTGACGAACTCTTGGAGGGCGCGAAATGCTCCAGGAGGATTGGTTTGATGAGGGATGTCCACAGGGCGTAGCACTTGGAGCTCGGATGCAAGCCATCGGCGATGAAAAGATCATCGGACAAACGTCCGCGCTGGTCGAACATGGGTGACGCCACATCGATAAACGCAGCATGATCCTGGGTGCGCAGAAAATCCCGAATTAGTTCATTCGCTTCCTTCATTTGCGGCCAGACGTTCCAGCGCAAAATAGAAGGCTTGATCGAAACGACGAAGATCCAGGCTTCCGGCAACTTCGCGTGGACAATTTGGACGAACCGCTGAACGTCTTGCGCGACGCTCTGCGGAGATTTGCGGCCGGGTGATGCCAGATCGTTGTCTCCGGCATAGACGACCACGGCTACCGGGCGATAGGCGATCACGATCCGGTCAGCATAATGATTAATATCCGTGTACTCGGAGCCCCCGAAGCCTCGGTTGATCACGGCCAGCGGCTTCATGTCACTTACCAGGGAGCTCCAGTAGGCAATGCTCGAAGAACCGGTAAAGACAATCACCCCCGGCGGTACCGGATGGACCTTGTCTTGACGTTCAAAGGCGCGAATGGAGGATTCCCACTCTTGCGCCGACACGGTGGCGCGGAATTCGCGAAAACCAACTGCAAGGATCCCGAGACACAGGACGGACCACAGCAGCGCGATCCTGCGAACCGAACGACAGTATGTGTTTAGCATGGGTGAAAGCGTACGCCTTGCAGTGCGCTAAGGCAATCCTGCAGAACCGCGAAAAACAGGAGAGAGGTATTTCTCTATATTAGGGCCGGTGCGAGGGCACGTTCTGCCCTCGCACCAGCCGGATGAATTTAGAAGGTGAACTTCAAACCGAGTTGAATGTCGCGGCTGCTTCCCGAACCGATGAGCGGATTGCCGGCGGCCACGTCGGGTGTGGCGCACCCGCAGCCAAACGTGCCGGTGGCTGCCGATCACACCGTGAGTTGGCAGGCCCAGCGCTGGGGCGTCCCGCGCGAGCAAGTCTGTGCCGGATTGCGCGGGGCAAGGGTCGAAATCGAACGAAGGCTGGACGGTTCCGAGTGGCTGCGTTTTCGCGGCCGCTACCTGCCGCTGCACCCCTGTCCAGAAGCGCCACGATCGGCAACTCCTTCCGGCCTACGGCCTACAGGAGTCGCCGATGCAAAACCTAAAGCATCGAGCAAGATCAAAACCAAATACATCCCCCCTCCCGATCATCCCTGGAGGAAGCCTTGGAAACGGACATTTCTATTTTGCAGAAAACCGGACATTTCTACTTTGCGTTGACATAAAAATGTTCTGAATGTCGCAGCAAAATGAGAGTGTCCGGTTTGTGCAAAGTAGAAATGTTCGGTTTCATCCAGGACGAGAGGAGGGATGGGACCGAAGCGAATCGGGCTGAGCGCGAAAGAACGGGATCGGGCCACCAAGCCCTGCAGTTGGGGCAACCGGTTTGGTGGTAACATGCCACCGAAGTCCGCGAGGGTTCCGGGGTAGGCATGAGGCGCAACTCTTGTATCGTAGTTCTCCGATCCAAAGCGAAACTAACCCAGGGCAAACACGGAGGTGGGACTCCAAATGGTGCAATCCGTTAGAAAAACTGGTTCCATGACGCTCGTGCTTGTTGCAACACTCCTCTTGGCTGGTCAGACCCAGCCTGGCATGGGGCGAACTCCCGGGAGGAAGGCGCAGCCGCCCGCTGGGGTGGCGCCCGTGGCGACCGAGACGCTGACATACGACCACGTGCATCTCGGCGTTCCCGACCCGGCGAAGGCGGTCGAGTGGTACGCCAAATATCTAGGTGGGCAACCCGGGCCGGCGGGGGAGCCGAACGAGCGCCTCCTTTTCGGCAAAGTCCGATTCATCCTCCTGAAGAACGACAAGCCTCTGCCCAGTGCCGGCAGCGCCGTCGATCACATCGGTCTTTC
>QHYR01000256.1 GCA_003223315.1 Acidobacteriota bacterium
GCACCCAAACATAGATGAAAAGCACCAGGAGCACCTTGGCCAGAAACCAGAAAGGCCCCTGAACAGAATCGATGACGCTCGGACGCGAAACCAGAAACGCCAGCGCGCACAGAGCGATTCCCAGACCGGGCAATACGATACGGCCAAACGCGGTGAGATAACCAACGCCATTAATGATTAGAGCCACTCCGGCAATAGCCAAGGCCGCAGCCGGAATATAGCGGGTCCAGTCCAGACCGGGCGTCTGCGGAAAAGGCGAAAGCCAGCCGCCCAGGAAAAGGATCGAGGCGAGACACGCCGCCGTAATCATGCTGGCATATTCGCCCAAAAAGAACATGGCGAATTTGAAGCTGGAATATTCGGTGTGATAGCCGGCCACGAGTTCCGATTCGGCTTCGGCCAGGTCAAAAGGCGCGCGGTTGGTTTCCGCCACGGCGGCGACAAAATAGCAGAAGAATCCCAGGATTTGGGGCAAGGTCGGGTTCAGCAGGTTCCATTTCGGCAAGAAGCCCCAGGTAAATCCATCCTGGCGCATGATGAGCTCGCTCAGGTTGAAAGTTCCCGCCAGGAGCAGGATGCCGACCACCGAGAGCGTCAGCGACAATTCGTAACTGATCATTTGCGCCGAACTGCGCAGCCCGCCCAGAAGCGAATACTTGTTGTTCGAGGACCAACCCGCCAGAGCCACGCCGTATACGCCGATGGAGGTGATCGCGAAAATGGCCAGGAGGCCGACGTTAATATTCGCCACAACCAGAGGCGTGGCCACGCCAAAAATGTGAATGGATGCGGGACCAAACGGAATCATGGCGATGGCGGAGATCGCCAGGGTCATGGTCAGCAGGGGAGCGGCGAAATAGACAAACCGATCGACGCCGGCCGGAGTCGCATCCTCTTTCATGAGGAACTTGACGCCATCGGCGAGCGGCTGCAGCAAGCCGTGGGGACCCACGCGGTACGGTCCCCAGCGCCCCTGAATATGCGCGGCAACTTTGCGTTCGAACCACACCAGATAAGCGACGGCAGTGAGAACGAGAAATAGCAGCACCACGACCTTAACCAGAGAAACCAGCAGGATCGAGTGCGCTATGGTTTCGTTCACGGCGTCACGCCCGCTTCCCGCAGAGAGCGAATCATTCGGCAATAAGGGGTCAAGCTGCCGCTGGTGAAGAGCGAATCGTTGTTGGAGAAGATGACGCCCGCAGCCGATTCGGCAGGCCGATGACCATTTGTAGCCGCGAAATTCGGCTGGATCGGTTCGGCGGTGCCGCTGAGCAGGCCGGCCCAGGAGACGGCGTATCCGGGAACGGTGCGCGCGATTTCCTCGAATGCGGCATCGGGCGTGCGCAACGGGATCGGCTGCCCCACTCTTTGCTGCGCCAATTGGTGAGAAAGAATGCGCAAAATATCGAAATCCGAGCGCGCGCCCATGAAATCCCCGCCCTGGCGCACGAGCTGAACTTCACCCGCCGTATTCGTCATCGTGCCGTTTTTCTCGAAGGCGGAGAGCGCGGGCAAAACGATATCGGCCAGGCGGGCCGTCTCGGAAAGATACAAATCCTGAACCACCAGCAGATCGAGCTTACCCATGCGCTTGGATCCCACGAAGTTCGTTTTCTTGGCGGGATTGGCGCCCACAACGTAGAGAGCCTTGAGCTGCCCGGCAGCGGTGGCATCCAGCATGGCGCGCGAATCGAGCCCCGGTTTTTCGGGCAGCGTGGCGCCCCAGATTTTGCCGAAAGCTTCGCGTGCCGCGGGGTTCGCGATGGGAGCATATCCAGGCAGCCACTCGGGCAGAAGTCCCATATCCGCCGCCCCGCGCGAATTTGCGTAATCTCCCAGGGCGATGAATCGCGTGCGCTTGCCCGCTGCGACGCGCTCCCGCGCGAAGTCGCTGAGGCGAGCGAGCGCGGCGCCCTGAATGGCCGCGCCGAAGAGAACGACGACATCGTTTTCGGCGGCGAGTGCATCGCGGAAGGGGTGCAGGCGCCGGTCGAGATCGGTTTCCGCGAGGTTTGCCGTGCCACTAGGCGCGAGCTTGCCTATGGCCGCCGCTTCTTCTCCTCGGGCAAAGAGCACAGAGGCTTGGGCCTTGCTGTTGAGCTTCTGTTCCCGCGAATCCAGAATGTACAAGCGCGAACGGTGGTTGCGGATGGCTGTGCGAATCTGCCAGGCGACCAGAGGGTTCTGCTCAGTGGCGTCGTTGCCGATCAGCAGAATTGCCGGCGCAGACTCCAGATCGCGCATGGTGGCGAAAATTCCGCCCGATCCACCGGCAGTTGATCCGCCATGGCCCGAACTGCTGCCTGCCAAATCGGCCGCCAGCTGCATCAGGCCGGCGTAATCGGCGGTCCGATGATGATCCACGTTGTTTGTACCTATGGAAGCCCGCGCGATGCGCCCCAGCAGATAATTCTCTTCGTTGGTGGTGCGGTTCGAGCCGTAAAAACCGATGGCTTCCGGGCCGTTCTGCTTGCGGATCGCCGCCAGGCGCGAAGCCACTGCTTGCAGCGCCTCTTCCCAACTCGCCGTATCGAGCTTGCCTCCGAGGCGAATCAACGGTTGATTCAGCCGTTCGGGATGGCGCGTGAAGTCGAACGCGAAGCGGCCTTTCGCGCAGAGGAAATCGCCGTTGTAGCCGGAGAGGTCGCGATTATTGGCGCGGATGATTTCGTGATTGCGCACGCTGAGCGTCGTTTTGCAGCCATTGGAACAGTGCGCGCACACGGTGGGGACGTACTGCATCTCCCACGGGCGCGTGTGGTAGCGGTAAGTGCCGCTGGTGAGCGCGCCGACCGGGCATATGTCAATGCACATGCCGCACTCCACGCACTCGAGGTAGCCGTCGCGATTGGGAATGATCACCGAATTGGCCCCGCGCTGGCCCACGCCGAGAGCCTTGACGTCCATGCCTTCGTCGCACACCCGCACGCAACGGAAGCACAGAATGCAGCGAGGCGCGTCGTAATAGACGATATTGGACCACTTGACTTCCGGGACATGCAGTTTTTCTTCCACGAAGCGGCTGCGGTCGGCGCCGTAGCGGAAGGTCATGTCCTGCAGTTCGCATTCCCCGCCCTTGTCACACACCGGACAATCGAGGGGGTGATTGGCGAGCAGAAATTCCAGCATGGACTTGCGCGCTTCGTGAACTTGCGGCGTGTTGGTGCGCACGACCATGCCATTCACCGCCACCAGCGTGCAGGCGGTTTGCAGTTTGGGAGCTTTCTCCACTTCCACCAGGCACATGCGGCAGGCGGCCTGCAGCGCCAGTCCCTGGTAATAGCAGAACGAAGGCACCTCGATACCTTGTTCCCGGGCTGCCTCAATGACCAAAGTGCCGGGCCGCACCGTCAGTTGGCGGTCGTCGAGCTTGAACTTTATTTCCGCGGTCTCTGCCATGTTCTTGAGACTACCCGAGCGCCGGAGTCAGCAGTTCCGCCGGCTGATAAGGACACTTACCTGCGAGATGCTCCTCAAATTCGTGGGGCCATTTCTTGACGATGCTGATGGTGGGCAGGGCCGCCGCATCGCCCAGCGGGCAGAAAGTTCTGCCCAGCATGTTTTTCGATAGCTCCCCGATCAGAGCGATATCTTCGCGGCGGCCACCGCCGGAATGGAACCGGTCGAGCATTTTGCGCAGCCAATCCGTGCCCTCGCGGCAAGGTATACACCAGCCGCAAGACTCATGTGCGTAAAAATGCATGATGCGCCGCGCCACGTCCACCATGCAGGTGGATTCATCGATGACAACGAGCCCGCCCGACCCCAGCATCGATCCGGCCTTCGCCAGCGAATCGAAATCCATGGGCAGGTCGATCTCCTCGGCGTTCAGCAGCGGGCAGGAACTCCCACCCGGAATCACGGCTTTCAGCTTTCGGCCGCCCGGGATTCCTCCGGCCACCTCTTCAATCATGCGTTTTAAGTTAAATCCCATCGGCAATTCGTAGATGCCGGGCCGGTTCACGTGCCCGGAGATGCAAAAAAGCCGTGTGCCGCCATTCTTCGGAGAGCCCAGTCCGGAATACCATTCGCTGCCGCGATGCAGAATGGCGGGAATCGCGGATAGCGTTTCGACATTATTGATCACCGTCGGCGAGCCATAAAGCCCAACCACGGCAGGGAAGGGCGGACGAATGCGCGGGTAGCCGCGCTTGCCCTCGAGCGATTCCATCAGCGCGGATTCCTCGCCGCATTCGTAGGCGCCCGCGCCGGTATGCGTGGCCAAATCGAAATCGAAGCCGCTGCCCATGATGTTTTTGCCGAGATAACCGCGGGAGTAAGCCTCTTCGATAGCGGCATCCACGATTTCCAGCACGTAACGATATTCGCCGCGAATGTAGATATATCCGTGATGAGCGCCGACGGCGCGGCCGGCGATGACCATGCCTTCCATGAGCTGGTGCGGGACCATCTCCATCAGCGGCCGGTCCTTGCAGGTGCCGGGCTCGCTCTCGTCGGCGTTGCACAGGATATATTTTGGCTTGGCGGATTCCTTGGGGACAAAACTCCATTTCACTCCGGTGGGAAAGCCGGCGCCGCCGCGCCCGCGCAAGTTCGATTTCTTGACTTCTTCGATCACTTGCTCCGGCGTGAACTCTTTAAGGGCGCGCTCCAGCCCCTTATAACCGTCACGCTGCAGGTAAACGTCGAGTTTGTGCGAGTCCGGAACGCCAAAGAGGCGGCTGATCACGGACACTTCGGCAGGGTGGCGCTCGTGCACCGAGCCGGAAGTCGGCACCGATCTTGCCGGCCGTGAGCTCTTGTCGAGAGCGTCCAGCAAATCATCGGTGCGTTGGCCGGTGAGGTTTTCGTAAAAGTCGTAATTCACCTGCATGGCCGGCGCGCCGGTGCAGGCGCCAATGCACTCCACTTCCTCGAGTGAAAACATGCCGTCGGCCGTGGTTTGCTTATTTCCGATCTCCAGCTTCTTCTGCACAAAATCGAAGACCTCATTGCCGCCGCGCAGCATGCAGGAAACGTTTGTGCATACCTGAACGTGATATTTGCCCGCGGGCTTGCGCCGGATCATGGAGTAATAGGCCAGCGTTTCATTGACGTGTAAGGAACTCAAGCCGAGGCGCTTGGCAATCTCCAAGATCAGCTCATCGCTAACAAAACCAAAAACGTCCTGCGCGTAGAGAGCCATGGGCACGAGCGCGGAACGTTTGACGGGATAACGCTGGAGGAGCGCCTGGAATTTCTCCTCGAGTACGGGAGGAATCTCCATCAGCGGTCCACTTCCCCGAGCACGATGTCGATGGTTCCGATGCACGCGATCAAGTCGGCCACCAGGCCGCCTTCGGAAAGTTTGGGCAGCGCCTGGAGATTAGCGAACGAGGGAGCGCGCACCTTGACGCGGTAAGGTTTCGGTGATCCGTCGCTTACAATGAAGTACCCCACTTCGCCCCGCGGCGATTCGATGCGCTGATAAACCTCGCCGGGCGGCGGCGCAAAGCCATCGGTGAAAAGTTTGAAGTGATAGATCAGGGCTTCCATTTCCGTTTTCATCTTTTCGCGCTGCGGCGGAATGATGCCCGGCGCATCGGTTCTTATCGGCCCTTCGGGCGGAATTTTGCCCATGGCCTGGCGGATAATTTTCAGGCTCTCGCGCATTTCCGCCACACGCACGAGATAACGGGCATAGGAATCGCATTCCGTGCGCGTGGGGACGTCAAAGCTGAATTCCTCGTAGCTGGAATACGGGAAGAACTTGCGTACGTCGTAGGCGACGCCGGCCGCCCGCAGGGTAGGGCCGGAAACGCCGAGAGCGATGGCGTCCTTGGCTTCGAGGATGCCGATTCCCACGGTGCGCATCAGCCAGATGCTATTTCGAGTGAGCAGCTTTTCGTACTCCTCGATGCGCGATGGAAACATTTCGATGAAGCGGCCCACGCGTTCCAGCCACCCCGGCGGCGGCTCCAGGGCCAAGCCGCCAATGCGGAAGTAGCTGGTCATCATCCTCTGGCCCGAGACCATCTCGAAGATCTTTAAGATCTCCTCGCGTTCCCGGAAGCAGTAAAGCATCACGGAGGTCGCGCCCAAGTCCATGGCATGCGTTCCGAGCCACACCAGGTGCGAGTTGAGGCGCGTCAACTCCGTAAGCAGGACGCGAATATACTGGGCGCGTTTCGGCACTTCCAGGCCGAGCAGTTTCTCCACGGCCAGACAATAGCCGAGGTTGTTGGAGAGCGGCGCCAGGTAATCGATGCGGTCGGTCAGCGTGATGGCCTGGGAATAGGTGAGGTCTTCACAACTTTTCTCGATGCCGGTGTGGAGATAACCGATTTCGGGGCGCGCTTTGACCACGGTTTCGCCGTCGAGTTCCAGCACCACGCGCAGCACCCCGTGAGTCGAAGGGTGCTGCGGTCCCATATTCAGGACCATCGTTTGCGCTGCGCCGGCCGCGGTCTCGACCGTAGTCATGTGCCGAATCCTTCGACGGGGTAGTCCTTGCGGAGAGGATAGCCCTCCCAATCATCAGGCATCAGGATGCGATGCAGGTCCGGATGTCCCTCGAAACGAATGCCGAAAAGATCAAAGATCTCGCGCTCATGCCAGTTTGCAGTAGGCCACACGGGGATGACGGTGGAGACGGCCGGGTCTTTCCCGGAGACCCACACGCGCAGGCGCAGTATCTGGCGCAGCGGAAGAGAAAGCAGGTGGTAATTCACTTCGAAACGAGGTTCCATCGGGAAGCGGTCTACCGCGGAGATATCCGAGAGGAAATCGAACTGCAACCCGGGTTCGGCTCGCAGGTATTCGGCGGCGCGTTGAAGCTGTTCCCGGGGCACTACAATGGTCAGTTCGCCGCGGAATTCCGAAGCTTCGGCAACCGCCTTTTCATCCCAGGCGCGCAAACGTTGCACAATGGCGTTTTGCTCCAGGCTGGCCTTGTCCGTCACGGCCGGCGCTCCCGCTGCTTGGTTGAGGCGTTCCAATCGAGCGCCCCTTTCTTCCACAGGTAAACATAGCCGGCAAGCAGGATCAGGATGTACAGCAGCATCTCGGTAAAGCCGAACCACCGCAGTTCCCGATAGACGTATGCCCAAGGGTATAGAAAAACAGCTTCCACATCGAAAAGAATAAAAACCATGGCCACCAGATAAAACTTCACGTCAACGGGCTCGCGCGCATCGCCCACCGGCGTGACGCCGCATTCATAGGGCTGCATTTTTTCGCGGCTCGGACGATGCTGGCCGATCAAACTCGATAGGATCAGCAGGATAGCCGCAAGCCCCAGCGCCACCAGAAGATGTATTAACAGCGGAGCGTAGGCTTGCGCGAGGTTCCCGGACATAAGTAACAGGCTATAATAACGACGCTTCAAGAACGGGTCAATCAAGTGACCTGCCAGGGGTAAACTGCCGCAAAATGAAATTTGGCTTCAATTCGAAGGTGCAAGTCGGCCCGGACGTTTATGACGTGCAGACCGAGGAGCGAGGCGCGTCCCATCCGTTTATCGACACGCTGGTCTTGATGCAAGGCAGGGTCGTTTACCGGCACAGAACGAGCTACGAAGACTTGGCGGCCAGTGGCGCCATGGACCAGGCCATTCTCCGGGCTCGAGTGGAAAAGCAGCACCGGGACATACTCGAAGCGCTCCGCGCGGGAGTCCTCTCGCTGGAGAAAGCGGCGCCATCCCAGGGAGCAGGCATCGCCGTCAAGCTTCTCAACGCCGGGTCCTGGCTGCACTCCGGGCACGTCACTCTGGATATCGAAGTCTCCTCCAAGGGAGGAGGAAAGCCGGTGACCGGGGCGAAGGTGGAGGTCTTTGTCGAAGGCGGAGAGGGCGCGCCCGAAAGCTATTTCGCGCACACGGATGCAGCAGGCCGCACGTCATTGCACTTTCCCTTTCCCACTCTCGTGGAGCCCTCTATGGGCGCGCTGGTGATCCGCGCGCAGGTGGCCGAAGCGCTCGGGGAACTGCGCTACCAATTGAAGCCCAAGCCCAATCGATAGATGAGCGAGATGGTGACTATACACGTCAATGGCGAGGCGCGTGAAATCCCACAGGGTCTGAACGTCACCGAGCTCTTGGCCCACCTGGGGCTGACGGCCAATCGCCTGGCCATCGAGCGCAATTTGGAGATTGTTCCGCGGGGCCAATGGGGAACGACGGCGGTGTCTGGGGGCGACCGATTCGAAATTGTGCATTTAGTGGGAGGCGGTTAGGCCGCTCCCGGGTAAGACCGGCCGCCCCTCGAAGGGTTCCCTCCCTTCCCGCCATGTCGCCAGAGCCTGCTTCGGTACTGCTCAAAAGACGAGTGCGCTTGTTACTGCTCATGACTTGCGTCCTGATTCTGGACGTGCCTTGGGCCTTTGCACAGATGAATACGGGGGACATCGGCGGCCTGGTAAGCGATCCCTCGGGCGCCGTAGTGGAGGGCGCTTCGGTCGATGCCGTAAACCTGGAGAGCCAGCGGAAGTTCAACTCGCTCACTAACGCCGCCGGCCAGTATCTTCTTTCCCAAATTCCGCCGGGTGCGTACACCCTGACGGCCAATATGCAGGGTTTCAAGCAGGCATTGGCGGAACACGTCCAAGTTCACGTGAACGAACACCTCCGGCAGGATTTTTCACTTGAACTGGGCGACGCAAGACAATCTGTGATCGTGCAACTCGCCCCGGGACTGGTGCAGACGGAATCCGCGGAAATCAAAGATGTGATCCAGAATCAACAGGTCGCCGACCTGCCGCTCAAGGACCGCCAATTTCTTGAACTTACCTTGCTCAGCGAAGGAGTGGTCAACCCGCCCGGAGGCACGCGCGGCGATTCTCTCCAGCAAACCGGCACGCTCATAAACGTCCTGGGACAGCGGAGCGCGCACAACCTGTTTTTGGTGGATGGAGTGAGCGTCACCGACGAATACTTCAACAACGTGGTCCTCAATCCCTCCCCGGACGATACCGCTGAATTCATGATCGATAAGACCAATTACAATGCGGAATTCGGCGGGAAGTCGGGCGCCGTCATCAACGTCATCACCAAGTCAGGAACCGATCAGCTGCACGGCAGCGCCTACGAATTTGTGCGCAACGACGTCTTCAATGCTAAAAATTTCTTCGACTTGCCCGGCCCCGCTCCGGCATTTCGGGAGAATCAATTCGGCGCGGCCCTGGGCGGCCCGATCAGGAAAAACCGCTCATTTTTCTTTGTCAATTACGATGGCCAGAGGACCCGGCAATCGCCGGCGGACCTGTTCAGCGTTCCCACCCTGGCGGAACGCTCCGGGAATCTCGCCGGCGCCGCCAGCATTTTCGATCCCCTCACGCACCAGCCCATTCCGGGCAATGACATCGCCAGCGATCCCGCGCTTCACCTGGACCCGGCGGCGGTGGCTTTGCTCGCCAAGCTGCCACAGCCGACCCCGGGCCTGGCAGGCCAAAACAATCTGCTGGCCGTACAGAAACAGAGCTATGACAATAACGAGTACAACCTGCGCCTCGATCATCGCTTTTCCGATCGAGACAACAGCTTTCTGCGCGCCTCCGTTTTCGACGCCAATGAATTCGACCCCTTCGGTTCCAGCGTGATCCACGAAGCGCTCCTGCCCGGCTTCGGACGTACTCTAACCACACATACCGCCAATCTGGCCGCGGCTGAAACGCACACCTTTTCCGCGAATTTCGTGAATGAATTTCGATTTGGCTGGCTCCGAGTCTCCGGCGGGCAGGGCGATCCCAACGCCGGCAATCCCTTCGCCTCGCAGTACGGCCTCCAGGGCGTCACGCCCAATCCGGCCGATATGGGCTATCCGCAAATCTCGCTGAGCAATGCTTTCAGCACCATCGGTTCGCCGGCTGGTTTTATCTCCCGGACCGATCGCGATTTCGAGCTCTTCGATAACGTCTTGATCCATCGCGGCCGTCACACCTTTCAGTTCGGGGCCTATTTCTTCCATCTCGATTTCGATCCTTCTTTCCCCAACGACGCCCGCGGCATCTACACCTATAACGGTTCTTATACGGCCAACGGCCCGAATACCGGGAATCCGCTGGCCGATTTCCTGCTGGGATATCCCTCTCAGGCGCAGGCCGGTATCGGCGGCGGGGCGGAAAATGCGCACACGAATTGGGCGCATTTCTACCTGCAGGACGGTTGGCAGATCACTCCCAACCTCACCCTCGACGCGGGGCTCCGCTACGAATACAACGCTAACCTCGTGGCACGGGCCAATCAAACTGCAGACATCGACCTCTCCGCGCCGGGCGGCCCGGCCTTTGTGGTGGCCGGCAATCCAGCGAATTTGCCGCCTGCGGCGGCTCAGCTTGCTTCGCTAAGCCCCCTTCCCATCGTCTCGGAATCCAGCGTCGGTTGGAATCAGAGCCTGCTCACGCCGCGCTCCCTGCGGTTCTCTCCGCGGCTGGGACTGGCTTGGCGCATTCCGGGCTCACAGGAAATGGTGGTGCGCGCGGGATTTGGAATCTATACCAACCAGGCTGCCTACAGCGTCCTTCAGAATCTCGCGGAAAATACGCCCTTCTTTTTGGTGAAAATAGTCACCAACTCCAGCGCTCCAGTTCTTACGACTGAAAATATCCTCGCGCAAAGTCCCACCGGCGCTATCGGCGCTAATGGCGTCAATCATGACTACCGGATTGAATACAACGAGGTTTGGAATCTCAGCGTGCAGCGGGCCATCACCGCCAACACGGCGGTTGAAGCACAGTACGTGGGCTCCCGAACCGTTCACGCCGACAGCGCCACGGCGGTCAACATCCCTCTTCCGGGTTCCGGAGCCGTTCCTGGGCGCAGGCCGTATCCGCAACTGGCGGCGTTCACCACCATACGCTGGGACGGGTGGGCCACATTCAACGCGCTCACGCTGAAGTTGACCCGCCGCTTCAACTCGGGCCTGTCGTTTGAGGCGGACTACACCTTTTCCAAGTCTTTGGACGATGCCTCCGATGCAGGTACGACGAACGCGGAGTACAACCTGCCGCAGAATGTTTATTCGCCGGCGTTGGAGGCGGGGCCTGCGAGTTTCGACCACCGGCACCGGGTGACGGGAAATGCCGTCTACGATCTCCCTTTTGCCAGGAATTCAGCGGGTTGGCGGCAGCGCGTTCTGGGGGACTGGCGTGCGAGCGGCATTTTGATCATTCAGAGCGGCGCTCCGTTTACGGTCAACTTGTCTTCCGCGCAAGACGTGGCCAATATCGGCCTGATCAACGGCATGAATGTGCAGCGCCCCAATTTGGTGGCCAACCCCAACGACCGTCCCAAGACACCGGAACAATGGTTCAACACCGATGCCTTCACGCTTCCGGCGCTATACACCTTCGGAAATTCGGGCCGAAACATCGTGATCGGGCCCGGATTGACAAATCTTGATCTATCGCTGCAGAAGAAATGGGTTTTGCACGAGAACCAGGCCTTGGAATTCCGCCTCGACGCCTTCAACGCGCTGAACCATCCGAATTTCAATCTGCCGGGCCGAATCTTTGCAGCCGCCAACTTCGGCGTGGTGACCAGCGCGCAGGACGCGAGAGAGCTTCAGTTGGCGTTGAAACTGATGTTCTGATGATGGAACATCGGCGCGTCACGGCTGATAGCCCGCCAAGACCCACCCACATTGCCGCGTGCTGGACCCCGTACGCGTCTGTGGCAAGACCATAAATTGCCATTCCGAGGAGTCCGCCCATGCTCCTGCAGGGGCGGGCGACGAGGAATCTGCTTTTTCCCACAAACCTGCGAGCAATGACGAGTGCAATCAGAATCCCGCGAGCAGGTGTCCCAACTTCGTAGATTTCGTAAGCAGGTAATTTCGCGCGGTCCGCCCGAGGCGGATTCCCCGCGGCTGGCAAGGCACCCGCTCGACCACCTTTATGCCGTGCGATTCGAGTTGGCGCACCTTGTCGGGATTATTCGAGAGCAGACGAACGCGATGCACTCCCAGGGCGCGCAGCGCAGCAGCGGAAAAGCCGTAATCGCGCGAATCGGCGGCGAATCCCAGGTGTTGATTCGCTTCGACGGTGTCCATGCCGCCATCCTGCAGCTCATAGGCGCGCAGTTTGTTCATTAGCCCGATACCCCGGCCCTCTTGCGGAAGATAAATCAGAAGGCCCGCCCGGGCTGCGGCAATTTTCCGAAGCGACAACTCGAGTTGCGCCCGGCAGTCGCAACGCTGCGATCCCAGCACGTCGCCGGTAAGACACTGCGAATGGATGCGAACCAGGGGAACGGACCCGCTGTTGAGGCGCCCGCGAGCAAGAACGACAGCGGTCTCTTCGGGTGTTTCTCCCTCGATTCCCAGGATCCGGAAGCGGCCGAACTGCGTGGGTAAGTTGGCCTTGGCCACGACGCGGACATTATGTGCGCCATGTACGCCGCGGCCAACACCGACACCATTTCCGCCCTTTGCCTTCATGGGATGCTCGTAGTATAGCAGTAACCTGGCTTTACATCGCCGGGGGTGATTGGCTAACGTAAGCAAGCGCCGGGCGATAAGTCCATGGACATACTTTCCAGCCCGCAGGTTCTGCTGTTCACGCTGTTACTGAAGGTGGGCGTCGCTGCGTCCATGGCCGCCCTGCTGGCACGCTGGGCCGTTTTTCGCCGCGTCCTCTTTACCGAAGTGCGCGACTCCGACCAGAAAATAAAGCTGCTGTTGTTTCTTACGCCGGTGCTGGGCATCAGCGTTTTGTTGCGGTTGGTGGGCACCCCGTATCAGTTTGCCGACCTCATGGCCGAGGGCTCTTTCCTCCTGGGACTGCTCGGGGGGCTCGTGGTGGGGCCTCTGGGAGGCTCGATCGTCAGCTTGCCGGCGTTCTTTCATCACGAATGGCTGGCCGCGCCCGTCGCAGCGATCGCCGGCCTGATGGGCGGCCTGATTCGGCAGGCGATTCCGAATAAGGAGGACATCTGGAGTTTCGGACCATTCACGTTCCTGAATTTCCCGAAATGGCTGGCGCGGATGGCGAAACGCGCCAGTGTCGGGTGGGAAGTGCTGCCGCTAGCCGGCTGCATCGGATTGGAAGTGGGGCGGCTGCTGCTGGGCCATGCTGTGCGGCGCTCCTGGCTTTTCTTTATCGACGCCCACAACTGGTGGTCCGTGCTGCTGCTGATGCTGGCGACGGTTATGGCCGTGGCGGTGCCGATCAAGATCTGGAATAACACGCGGATTGAGATGAACCTCGAACAGCATCAGCAACTGCTGCTCAAGGCGCGTATGGCTGCCCTCAGCAGCCAGATCAATCCGCACTTCCTGTTTAACACGCTGAATACGGTCGCTTCGCTGATTCGCTATGACCCGGACCAGGCGCGCGTGGTGGTTTTGAAGCTGGGCAATATCCTCCGCCGGCTTCTGCGCCAGCATGAGACCTTTGTGGCCCTGCAGGAGGAACTCAATTTCATCGACGATTACCTGGATATCGAGGTGGCCCGGTTTGGCCGCGACAATCTGCAAATCTTCAAGCACGTCGATCAAAAGACCCTGGAAGCCTTTGTGCCCAGCATGCTCCTGCAGCCCATTATCGAAAACTCCCTCAAGCATGGCCTGGCGGCAAAACTCGAAGGCGGGCAAATTAGCATTCGCACTTCGCTTAGCGACGGCCGATTGGCGATCGAGGTGGAAGATAACGGCGCGGGAATACCCGAGGAGCGCATGCCGCAGGTCTACGTGGACGGCATCGGCATCAGCAACGTCCACGAGCGCCTCCGCGTACTTTACGGGAATGATTTCCGCCTGCAAATTACCAGCCGACAGGGCGCGGGTACCTTGATCCGCATTGAGATTCCGGAGTTGGTGTCGGAGATGGCGGGGACGAGCGCCGATCTCGCGAAGCGCGCCGAACAGATCCCCTAAATACTTCGGCGCTCGCGCCGGCGCTTTTTCCCGCTCTGCAAATTTTGAGGCCGCGGCTTATTGCCCGTTGTTGCCGCCCCCGGCCGCTTCCTCCCCGTCCTTGTACACGTACTTGATCACCTGTTTGTAAATGAGCAGATTGGGGCTGCCGAAGCGGGTCAGCTTGATGCAATCCCGGTCATACCATTCGACCGTTCCACGCAAGATCTCGCCGTCGCTCAGCACGATGGTCATCGGCGTGTGGGCCTGCATCTGCTTCACCCAGTAAAAATTTTCCGCATGGGTCTGTTCGGGTGGCGCAGGCTTTTTGTTCGGCTGCGGGCCGCTCGCATGAGCGCGGGATGCCGGCGATTCTTTAACCTCGGTTAAAGTCGGGCGGAATAATTTGCGATTAACCATCCCTTCTCCTTTATGATTTCATGCTCCAAAATTGAAGTATGGAAGGTGCGACTCGCTGGTTTTGATGCACTCTGTCGCGGGTTAGTTACGTGATAATTGCGGCCGCCGCCTATTTGTTGCAGGCTTCGGATAACGATAAGGCGATCGCGTCTAACCCGAGTTGCTTGTTGACGTTTCGACGCAGACGCCCGCCCAGTTCATCGAGCGCATCTACGGCTGATGCAATCCACGCGGTGTCCACCTGCCGGCTGAGCTTGGCGAGTTCCTTCCCCAGTGCCGGGTTGCGCATGCCCTGACCTGTGAAACCTGCCGACAGCTCCAGCAGATCGTTAAGCAAACTATAGAACACTTCCAGCACGGTTTCAAACGGCGTCTTTTGACCCTTCACCAGGCCTGCGGTTTCGTTGAACAGATCTGTCGAGGAGCGCCTTTCGATAATTGCTGTGAGCACCTGCAGGGCTGTTTTTCGCAGTTCAGCCGCCTCGGCGAGGTCCATGCCCAAGGCTATCCCGGGGCTGCCCTCGGCCAATTGGGCGGCCACCTTGCGTTGCGCGGCAGGGAGATCGGCGCGCTGGCGCAGCACTTGCTCGACCTGCTCCTGCGCGAGCGGGCTAAAAAAGAATTGCAAGCAACGCGATCGAATCGTCGGCAGCAGTAAATAGGGATTGGGCGCCAGCAGGATTAAGCTGGCGGTTTCGGGTGGCTCTTCCAGGATTTTGAGGAAGATGTTGGCATGATCCCAGCGCATCGTTTCTGCGCCATCAATAATAAAGACGCGGCGCCTGGTGAGCGGCTTGAAGTGGGCGGCGCGCTGCACGGCTCGCAATTGGCCGACGTGCAGGACGGGACGCGCCACGGGATTCTTCAGCCGCACGGGATCGGGGACAATGGCCCACACATCCGGATGCGTTTCCAGCACCAGCGGGACGCGTTCGACGGTGGCCGAGTCAGCGCTTTCTCCGCGCTCGGCAAGGCCCTGGTGGACGAGCGCCGACGTGTCTTGCAGCCTGGCGATCGCCCGGCAGGGGCCGCATTCGCCGCAGAAATCGTCAGGCAGCCTCTCGCAATTGGCGGCCTGCCCGAACATCCGCGCCAGCGTGAATTTTCCCACGCCGCGCGGCCCCGCGAACAACATGGCGTGGGGGATTCGTCCGGTGGCGAGCATTCCGCGCAGAGCGGAAACAATTCGCGAATTACCGAGAAATTCCGAGAATGGCATGAGCGGTTCGGATCTTTTGCAGCGTGGCTATGGCGTTGATTGGGCCGAGGATTCGGCCCAGCGCCATCCCTGGTTCACGTCTGGGCCACGCGCGAGAGGATGCGGGAATCGACGGCCTCCAGCAAATCCTGGTGGATCTCCTCCGGCGGCCTGTGTTTCCCTGATTTGGCGTCGAAGCACTCGATGGTCACCCAGTTGGGCTGTTGCGCCAGCTCATCGTAAACGAGCGCTGCCTCCTGCAGATGAAGGAGGTCGGATTCCTGCAGATCGCGCCGCTTCTCCGTGTAACCGCGCGCTGATTTGAGGCCCACCAGCCTGTGTCCCTCTTTTGCCGGGACGCGAAGATAAACGATCAGATCTTCGGCCGGAAGCCCATAGATGCCATATTCGAGCTCCCGCAGCCACAAGATGAATTCGGGGCGCCTTTCGGCAGCTACGCGCGCCGCCTGGTGCGCCAGATTGGAAGCGATATAACGGTCGGTCACGACTGCCTGGCCGGAGTTGAGGGCCCCCTCCAGTTCGGGCTTGGCTTCAAAACGGTCCCCCGCATAGAGCAGCGCCGAAAAATGGGCATCCACCGCGGGCAGCGGGCCGAACTCGCCATTCAAAAATCGCGCGATGACCCGTCCAAACGAGGATTCGTATCGCGGAAAACTAAACCTCACGAAGGGAACGCCGCGCTCTTGGAAGGCGCGAGCCAGCAGGTCCGCCTGCGTCCGTTTGCCGGCGCCGTCAATGCCTTCGATCACGATGAGTTTTCCGCGAGCCATGCGCGGGTCAGTGTAACCCGGCCCGCTGGTGCCCGCAACGCATCAAACCGGGCGATCGAGTTACGTTGCAGGGCAAAAGGGTAAAGCCGCAGGGCACCGACAAGACTCTCTGACAAAGATTCGGTTGTCTCTGTACGGAGACCGAACTTCGAGACGCGGTCTCCTATTTATGACCGCTAGACCTTTGAACAGTGAAGCCGAAGGGACGCCCGAATTATTCCGTTCGGCTGAAAAGCTTTTCCTTCGAGGGGATTTGCGCTTCCATTTCGCTGGCAATTTTTTGCGCCTGTTGCGTCACTGACGCCTCGGTCTGCCCAGCGCTGGGCTTGAATCCGATTCCGACTGTGCCTATGATTTTGCCCGTCGAATCATGCAAGGGTAGAGAAACGTCAAAACCGTCTTTTTCCTTCTCGACATACGGCTTCCCCGTACGCATCGGCTCGAGATCGTCCTTTTCGCACTTCTCTCCAATTTCACCTTTGTCCGTCGAGGCGATCCCCACGCATCCGCGCGAAGTCATGGCGGAGATGCCAACTTCGTTGGTTTCGGGATGCTTCGCCTGCGTCGCTTCGACAAGTTTCTGGGCAAAGAGCTTTCCCTTGGGAGTCTTTGCCTGGGCGCGTGCAAAGGCTGATTGCGAACTAACGAATGCGGCCGCCATAAACGCCGCTGCCGCCAAAGTACCCCGCACTCGAATTCGGTGGCTTACATTCATCGATCCTCCTTCCGGCTGTTCATGCGTAATTTATAGCAAGGACCAGCCGCATTTTTATAGAGCGCCCCGCGTCGTGCGGACACCGGTGCGATGTCCGTGCGGGGCGCCCTCACCTGGTTTGAAACCAGCGTTCGCAACATAGCGACAGGAGGATTAAGGCAGGCTTAACTGTTGGCAGTCGGCCTCTGACGCGAGTTAGGGCAATTGGATCGTCTTCTTATCCGCCAGGGTCAGCACTTCGCGCGCTTTTGTGAAGCAGAGTGCTCCTCGTATTACCTTCTGCTTGAACCGGAAGGGAATCAGTGTGTCTCAGCGACACGACGCTCCCATGCCAACTACCACGAATCGCGTTAGAGTTATCGGTTCAAAACGAATCCAGTGGATTCAGGCGCCTCCTGCACACAGAGCACACAGAAACGGTTTGTCGTGCTGCGGCGCGCGTCGCCCTCAGACTCACGTGCTCTGGACATCACTCCTCTGATTGGACACAGGACTGGGCAGACCTGCCGAGACCCTGCCATTTGAGAGCTATTCTTTGGCGGTATGGCTCTTCTTCTGGCGCGGACATTTTGGCCCGCCTTGCTCATCGGACTTGGCATTGGCATCTCTTGGCGCTTTGTGTCCCCGGGGAGGCTAAGAACAAACCTGCAAATTGCTGCATCCCTGCTTGTTTTTGTTCCTCAGCTCATCATCATTTTCTTTCTCTACCAGTCCATTTCTCTGTTGTTATATCAGGAAGCGTTGCTGTCGCTCTGGATGATTGGATCGGCAGCCCTCTTAACCAGTCAGTTGTGGGCACGGCGGAACGGCCAGTCCGAAATGCCTCACCACGGCAATGGCGTAACTGGAGAAAGACGGAGAGTGAGATCGCTCTTGAAACGAAAGTCTACGAGACCATCCGGACAAGAAAAAAACCACGGAGCCGGGTTGGGCTGGCCATTGCGGCTGTTGTGCTTGGGGGCTTTGGACTCTATCTGGCGCGGGCATTCTTCCTTGATGCTTTCTATCCCAGGACTGTCGTGACGGGTCGTGTGGATGGCTTGAGATTTAATCGGGGGAGCCGCGCCCCTCGCCTTTCTGACATCTTTATCGGCGGGCAGACATTCCATGCCACGCGAGATCTTCACAGCCAGATCCAGGCGGGTGACTACATTCGAGCGGAGATTGGAGCCGGGTCGCACACGGTCCTGCGATGGGAGCGGTACGCCGGGGGCTCCGCGTCGAAAGAGTTCTCGTACTGAGTTAGACCCTTCCGTAGAGCCGCTCGCCACTGCGTTATTGTCCTAGTCGGCTTCGCCCCGGATTTGCCAGTCTTTCGATTGCCCAGAGCACGAGAACGACGCCCTGAAGACCGAAACCGCCGATCAATAGCAGCAGTCCTGCGTGATCGGTCATGCCCTCGCCCATGTACGAGAACACGAATGCCGCGCTCGCGTACCACATTTCCACCACTCCCGCGCCGCCCAAGACGATAGCGGCCGGCCAAGCCCAAGCTCGCCCGCTTGTGAGCCCCCGAGCGATGTACACGGCGCATGCCGCTTCGATAATCACGAGCACGCGCGCTATAGTTGCCAGATGCCACAGCAAGGGGCGCGCGACCGCGCATAGTGCCATGAGGACGGCAAACGCGAGTTCAATCCTAGCTGCAACTCGGGTTCGTGACACAACACTCTCCGCTAAGCAGAGACACTATCAGGCTCCACAAAATCCATAAATGCGAATCGGCGGTGCGGAGGCTCTCGCCAATACTAAGGGCGGTGTCACAATGGATATCAATAACGTCGTTCATTATCTCGAGTCGCTGCAAGAGAAGTGACCAAGCGGCGGACGGTATCGCGAGGTTCTGGCGGCCAACTCCCGAGAAACGGCATTATCGGAGACTGGGGAGCGGGTTCAAGCCGCATTCCGATAAGAGGTGCGGTCTCGATGGGTCAGCGCAACACTTGCTCGACGCGTCTACTTGCAGGAGTTCTCAGGGCGAAAGTCGGTCGCGAGCGTTGAATCAAACGGAACACTACCCTGGCTAGGTTCTGATTGAGTACAGCCCGACAGATCGGTTATCTAGGGTGAAGTATGTTCAGATCAACTGATTAGATGGTGTTGCATCGACCGGTTGAGCTCGCAGGACTTCTTGGGACTTAGGGTTCTACGCAACCTCGCTGTCTTCTCCGCTCGGCAAGCGGAAGTCTCATCACTTTTTCTCTGTATGTCGTGTTGCGGTCGGATTTCAGGTGGGTCACCGTGCCCTTTGCTGCGCGTTAGGAGCACTCCTGACCTAAATCGCTGTGGTCAGTTTTTCTAAATCTCACTGAAAAGGTGAGATCGATTGGGACGAATTGACGAGCCTCCGGTTGCCTTCAAGCCATCTCACGCACCTTTTTTCGCAAAGGTGGAGCGGAACTTTGCCGATCCCTTGACAAGCTCGGAAAAGAAGCGTAAAACTCCGATCAACTGTCGGAGACGCACACACTAGCAAAAGGGCCACATCTGTTCTTGAATTTCCTAGTGTGCATCGCCTAGGTGGTGAGCGATGAGAGTTACTCCCGGCCCGCCCATCTGCCACAAATCTACGCAGCTAAATTCATCACGTCTTTTTAACTATAGAACCGGACCGGGCGGAGCCAGCGGACGATGCGGCACCGACTGAGCTGGTAGCGTTCATAAGCGCCGAGCACTTGCCATAGTGATTCTTTGGGCCAGCCAGAACCTCGGCTGGGGCCGTGGTTCCGGCTTAAGCAGTTTGCCTTTTACAAGGAGGAGCCATGGTAAACGGAACAGGAAGAAGCCGGTTCGCGCTGCCGAAATTGGTAGCGTCTGTCCTTGCATTGGTCGGCTTGATCGTCTTGGGCAATTGCCCTGTTCATGCTCAAGGTTTCGCCGCGGCCATTACGGGCACGGTCACGGACACATCGGGAGCCGTTTTGCCAGGGACCATGGTGACCGTCAAACACCTAGAGACGGGCCTAACGCGCGCGGTGGAGGCGGACACCAGTGGTAATTACAGCATTCCCTCGCTGCCGGTGGGAGAGTATGAGCTGACTGCCGAAAAGATGGGATTCCAGCGGGAAGTGCGGCGTGGAATCAACCTGGTGGTGGCTCAGGAAGCCGTGCTGAATTTGACGTTACAAGTAGGAAGCGTCGTGCAGCAGGTCACGGTGACCGAGGAGGCTCCCCTGGTGAACACCACGATGACCTCTACTTCTGGGGTTATCACCGAAGCCCAGGTAAAGGAGTTACCGCTGAACGGGCGCAGCTTCGATCAGCTTCTGACGCTCAACGTGGGCGTTTCCAATACCACCTCGAATACGCTCAACGGCGGCACCTGGAACATGTTCTCGGTGGCGGGGAAACGGCCGGAAACCAACCGGTTTATCCTTAACGGGATCGACTGGGTCGGCGGGGCCGCTACGGGGCAGTTCATTACGCCGTACGGAGCCAGTGGGAAGTTGCTCGGGGTGGAAGCGATGCGGGAATTCAATGTTCTCACCGACACCTACGGCGCCGAGTACGGGAAACGGGCCGGAGGGCAGATCAGCGTCGTGACCACCTCCGGGACGAATCGTTTGCACGGCGACGTCTTTGAGTATCTCCGCAACAGCGCCGTGGATGCGCGGGACTTCTTCGATCAAACCCCCAGCACCCCTCCGTTCAGGCGCAATCAATTCGGAGGAGCGCTGGGCGGCCCGCTCAAGAAGGACAAGCTGTTCCTGTTCGGGACCTACGAAGAGTTTCGCGAGCGGTTGGCGCGTCCCTATGACTCGATTGTGCCGGATGCGCAGGCTCGCCTGGGCTGTTTACCTCTCAACGTAATCGCCAGTGCCGCCACGCCCTGCCCAAATTATGCCGGTTATGGCGTCGTTCCCAAGTTAGCAACAGGCATGCTGCCCTATGCCAACGACTTCTGGCCGGCGCCCAACGGTCCCGAGTTACTTGTTAACGGCCTGCCCGGCGGAACCGCTCACAGCTACAATAATCCCAAGCAGACGATCAACGAACATTTTGGCTTGGCGCGCTTTGACTACACAATCTCCAGCGCGGATTCCTTCTCCGCAAACTACACCAATGACAACGGGAACAGGAGACTTCCGTGGGGAGGAGGAGGCGGGGGAGATCCGAATTTCGTCAGTATCTCCGACCTGCACTCCCAAACGCTCGGTTTACAAGAGACACATATTTTTTCCTCCGTGGTGAATGTCGCGACCTTTGGGTACGCGGGTACGTTTGCAACCTTGGTAAACGCCCCCGCGGTGCCGATACCGGCAGACCTGGTGTTTCTTGCCGGAGGTAATCCTGGCACGATTGTTATCGGCGGTGGGATAAGCGCCGCAGCCCAGTCCGCCGTCGCGGGCGTGCCCGGCAACAACCCCAACGTAGGCGTGAGACATTACTTCACTTATTCCGATGACGTGCACTACACGAGAAGCAAGCATTCGCTGAGCGCAGGAGGTTGGATTCAGCGGGTGCAACAAGGGCAGGCCGGCGTGGCTCTGTCATCGGCAGGCAACGTGGCCTATGCGAGCGTGCTGACATTTCTGCAGGACATGCCGACGCAGGCGATCGTGACGCGGAATGCGCCGGGGCTTGGATACCGATCGCTCGAAGCAGCCTGGTATGTCCAGGATGAAATCAAGCTGCTTCGGAATCTTACTCTGCGTCTGGGGTTGCGGGACGAGATGACCAACGGGTGGAATGAAGCGTTTGGCCGGTGCACCAACTATTTCCACGACGCCAATTTCGTGATTCAGACTAATCCGAACATCGGCAATTCCTGCCTGCAGTCGAACCACGCCAAACTCTTGTTGCAGCCGCGCGTGGGCGTTGCCTGGGACCCAAGCGGCAGGGGAACCTGGTCCGTGCGGGCCAGCTTCGGAATCCACAACGACCTCCTGGATAACCTGGGTATCAGGGCCCAGCCCAATCCACCGTTTGCCGCCCGGGAGCAGCTACCGGTGGCGAATGGGTTCCTTCCTCTGCTTCCGCTCCAGAAGAATGTGGCACTCCCGCCCACTTGCAATGACCAACTGGTGGCGGCAAAGCAGAACTGCGCCATTTATCAACCCACTGGTTTCGATCCGAACATGCAGACCCCCACCATCCAGATTTGGAACTTCACGGTGGAACGCCAGCTCGCCAAAGACCTCATGCTCGAGGTGGGCTATGTGGGCAGCCAGTCCTACCACACCAATCTGACGATGGATGCCAATACCGCGGCGCCTGAGGTGTGCCAGAATCCTACGGACCCACGAGGGTGCCCGAGCGGAGGCGTGCTCCCGTTAGTGAAAGTTAACGGCGTACTTCAGGCGCCGGGCTTCGTGCCGCAGGGAACCACCTATATGCAGTCCAGGCCTCCGGTGCCTGCGGTGGTAGTAAACGGCGTCACAGTTGTCCCGCAACTGGTGCAGCGCCCGAACCCGTATGTGTCCAACACTCAGTCATGGTTCGATGACGGTACCGCCAGCTACCATGCGCTGAATGTGTCGCTGGTCAAGCGCGCCACGCGCGGGCTCGCGTTCAAAGCGAATTACAGCTATTCGAAAGTGATGGACCTGAATTCGGCCATCTTGGCGCCTTCCGGCGAAAATGAGCCGCAGGATCTTTTCAGTCCCTATGATCGGTTCCTGAACCGGGGTCCGGCGGCTTACAGCCTCAACCACCAGTTCAACGCTAACTTCAGCTATCAGTTGCCGTTTGGGAGCGGGCAGCGGTTCGGAAGCAGCGCCAGTGGGCTGGTGAACCAGTTGATCGGCGGCTGGCAATGGAACGGGATCGTGACCGCGCAGGGCGGGTTCCCGTTCACGCCTCAGATCGGTTTCAATAACACCGGGACAGGCGACCAGAATGTGGCCGACGTACCCGACAGGAATCCGACCTTTAACGGGCCGGTGATTTTGGGGACGGTGGACCACTGGTTCGATCCGAACGCCTTCACGCTGCCGATTCCCGGGACCTTCGGGAATGTGTCGCGCGGAGCGTTCCGCGGCCCCGGCTTGTTCGATCTGGACACTTCATTTTTCAAACGGTTCAGAATCAGTGAGCAATGGACCTTGCAATTCCGAACGGAGATCTTCAATATTCTCAACCACCCCAGTTTCGCGTACCCGAACCAGGTGGTTTTCACGGGTAACAGTTCCAGCTACTCCTATAGCCCCTCGGCCGGGACGATCACGGCGGCGTCCACCACGTCGCGGCAAATTCAGTTTGCGCTGAAGCTCCTGTTTTGATGCAGTGGAGTTCGCAACCGGCCTCATTCCTGCTCACACAAGAACCCCGGTGTGAGGTCACTCAACCGAAACCCTGCACAGCATCCCGCACCAGCCGCTTTACCAAGCAGGCGGTCGTTTTCCTCAACTGGTCCCGTGGCCCCCTCTGGGACCGGAACGACCCCAACTGATTACGGTTAACGCCTCCGCTACGCTTCGTTGGGAGCCTCGAAGAGCCGTGCCCGCTACGGTAAACTAACCCTAAGGCGAGGCTTCGGTTATGCCGCAGGACGAGAAAAAGCAGATTGGACGATACGAAATTTGGCAGGAGATCGGCCGCGGGGCCATGGGCGTGGTGTTCAAGGGACGCGATCCGCTCATTGGACGCGCCGTCGCCATCAAGACGATCACCGGTGGAGTGGCCGAAAGCGCGGATCTGCTGGAGCGCTTTTATCGTGAGGCCCAGGCGGCCGGCGGGTTGCAGCACCCCAACATCGTTACCATTTACGAGTTGGCTGAATCGGGCGGCGTTCCCTTTATCGCCATGGAATATCTCGAGGGAGAGAGCCTCGAAAAGCTGATCGCCCGCAAGCCGGCGCTGCCCCTCGCGACAAAGCTCGGGTATATCGTCCAGACCTGCCGCGCGCTCGACTTCGCTCATCGTCGCGGCGTGATTCACCGCGACGTCAAGCCGGCCAATATCGTGGTGACACGCGATGGAATCGTCAAAGTCGTCGATTTCGGCATCGCCCGCCTGGCGGATACTTCCAAAACTCAGACCGGAACGTTCCTCGGTACGCTGGCCTACATGTCTCCTGAACTGCTTCGCGGCCAGCCGGCCGACGCGCGTTGTGACATTTGGGCCCTGGGAGTCGTTCTCTACGAGCTTATCGCCTACCAGCGGCCGTTCAACGGGGAAAACCATGCCGCGTTGCTGATGAGCATTCTGGGGAGTGAGCCTCCTTCGATACGGCAGGTTTTGCCTGAATGCCCCGTTGCGCTCGAGAGAGTCGTTTCGAAGTCTCTACGCAAGAACGAGAACGAGCGCTACCCGTCGATGGAAGCGCTCCTCAAAGACATCGAAAACTTGAATTTCTCCTTGATCGGAGAAGGATCGAAAGGTGTGGCGCAAACGCCCGGCGCCAAAACCAACGTGCAGCCGACTCCGACCGTCCTTCTTGCCGCACACCCGATAAGTCCCGCCGCGCGTCCTGCCGGCGCAGCCCCGATCGCCACACCTGGCGCGCCTCAGCCCGTCAAAACCATTCCGAAACAACCCGCGCAGCCGAAGTCCCATCCGTGGCGCAACGCTGCCGCCACGTGCGCGCTTCTGGCAGTCATTGTCCTTGGTGCCATCGGAATCGCTCGCCGCGATAATACGCTCGGAATCGCTCGCCGCTACAATGCGCTCGGAATCGTGCGCCGCTACAAGATGTTAGCCTTGGCCATTCATCCGGATTCGACGCAGAACGTCAATGTGGCCGCGCCCACGCCAGCGACATCCCCCCTGCCCGACGCCACCCCAGACACGCCTACGCCCGTCGCGGCGGTGCAAACATTGACGCCAACCGAGCCAGGCGCGCCAGCGACGCCAGATGCAGAAGGCGCAACACCTGCCGCCGCGAGCGACGCTGTTCTCAAACCGGCCCCGCCTGCGCTCGATTCCACCGAAGACCCCTCGCGGCAGGAGCAAACGCTCTGGGAGAAAGCCATGGCGGACCTGCAGGGTGGCGATTTCGACGACGCCGAAAAATGGTTGCGCGACATTCTTACTTTGCCAAAGGGCGGTCATCGCTGGTTGGAGGCCGCCCATTACGTCGATCAGGTCATTCCCCAGCGCCGCCAGGACGAGAAGTTTTGGGCCGCAGCTCAGTTCCAATCCACTTCCAAGGAGCCCGGCCATCTTTTGCAAGAGGTAAAGGCACTCGATGAACTCTTGGCTGTCCCAGGCCCGCATAAACAGGAAGCGCGCCAGATGCGGGATACCGTGATCACCGAAATGATTCGCGACGATGCACGAAAAAATCAGATGGACACGCCGGTCGCGTCCGCTGCCGATCAGTGGCAAATGACGCGGTTTAAGAATCACTTCGACGAGCTGGTGGAAAAGGGCGACGCTGCCGCTCTGAAAGAACTTCAGGATTTGCGGCCCAAGTTCAAATCTCTGGCCGACGCGCAAGGCCCCCTCTCCATAGACGCCCGCGACTACCTGAATGACGTGATCCCCAAGGCGCAGAAGCACATCGAAGATAGTCTTGCTGCCGCCAAATCCAACTCATCTGCCAACGCCGCTTATACGAGTGCCGTCAAGGCGTACGACCGCGCACTAGCCACGCAAAATTCGGCCATGCTGCGCGACCAAGTCTTACCCGTCTTCCGCCAAATCGCACAATCGGGCGGTGTGCGAGCTAAAGAAGCCCAGCGCTATGCAGATGTTTTGATTCCGGCGCGATTGTATTCAAGATGACGGCTCGCGTTTGAAGATCGCACGCCGGAAGCGCCTCAGATTCAAATGAGCCCACCACCCTTCGCGAGCACCCGGGCAACTCTGCTAGAATCCGCGCATGGGAGCCTCGCACAGCACGGTAGCCGAGAACGTGACGGCCATTCAGGAACGCGTCGACCGCGCTGCCGCGCGTGCTGGACGAAAAGCTTCCGACGTAACCATCGTGGGCATCTCCAAGACCTTTCCCGCGGAACGAATCCGTGAAGCCTTTGAACTGGGCATCCGGCATTTCGGCGAAAACCGGGTTCAGGAATGGGAGTCGAAGGCGCCCGTTGTCGAAGGCCTGGCGGCAACCTGGCATCTGGTCGGCCATTTGCAAAGGAACAAGGCCTTGCGAGCGATTCGTCTCTTTCACACCATCGATTCGCTCGATAGCCTGCCTTTGGCGGAAAAGCTCAATAAGGATGCCGGCGAGGGCCGCCGCTTGCCGGTGCTGATCGAGGTGCGGCTCGACCCCACGGTAACAAAAACCGGCTGCGACCCGGCCGAGCTCTCACGTCTTGCCGAAGGCGTGCTTCTGATGCCGCGCCTGGAATTGCGCGGCCTGATGACGGTTCCGGAACTGACGGCTGACCCGGAGGAAGTGCGGCCGTTCTTTCGCCGGCTGCGCGAGATCCGGGGTCGGCTCTCGCGGCAACTCGATTGGCTCATGCCGGAATTATCCATGGGAATGTCGCGCGATTTCGATATCGCCATCGAGGAAGGCGCGACGCAAATTCGCCTGGGAACCGCGCTTTTCGGCACTCGGCAGACGAAATGATCGAAGTCCGGGAGAGCGCGGGCGGATTGAGTTTCCTGGTTCGCGTTCAGCCGCGGGCGAGCCGCAATGAGATCGACGGCGAATGGCAGGGCGCTCTGCGCATTCGCCTGCATGTTCCTCCCGTGGAAGGCCGCGCCAATGAAGCCCTGCGGCGCTTTCTGGCAGATTGTTTGAATGTGCCGCTGGCCGCTGTTAAAATCACGTCGGGCTGGCGGAGCCGCCTGAAGCGCGTGGAAGTTCAGGGGGCCAGAGCAGAGCAAGTCCGCGCCATCGCATCTTTCTCTGAAACGCGAAAAGCGTAAACCGGGATCCCCGACACGCGCCTCTCGAGCGCGAGCATCGCGCGATAAAAGAAGTCGCGCGTGGTGGGGTGGTAGTTATGCCGCCAATCGAAACCATCCAAAAAGAATTGCGGTCCGCAGGTCTGGACGGCTGGCTCTTCTACGATTTCCATCATCGCGATCCGATTGCCTCCCGTGTATTGGGACTGAACGGCGCCGGCATGGGCACGCGTCGCTGGTTTTATCTGATTCCCAGCCGCGGCGCTCCGCGGAAGCTGGTGCACCGCATCGAGGCCGGCGCGCTGGATAGTCTGCCGGGACAGAAATTGCTTTATGCCAGTCTCGTCGAACTGAACAAGAACCTGCCGCGCCTGATCGGCCGCGCGCGCAGAGTCGCCATGCAATATTCGCCGCGGAACGCCATCCCTTACGTGTCGCTGGTGGACGCCGGCACGGTGGAGATGGTGCGCGCGCAGGGCTGCTCGGTGGTCAGCTCGGCGGATTTGGTGCAAAGATTCGAGGCCTGCTGGAGCGCGGAGCAATTTCAATCGCATCTGCAAGCTGGCAAGGTGATCGATAGCGTCGTACGGGAGGCTTTCGCGCATGCCGCGGCGCAAGTCCGCGCGAAGGCCAATCTGACGGAATACGCATTGCAACAATGGATTCTGGAGAAATTCCGCGCGCATTCGATCACCGCCGACGAGCCGCCCATCGTGGCCGTCGGGCCTCACAGCGGCGACCCGCATTATGAGCCGGCCGCCGCGAAGTCGGCGCCAATTCGCGAGGACGATTTGCTGCTGCTCGACGTCTGGGGAAAACTGCAGCGCCCCGGCAGCGTCTATTACGACATCACCTGGGTTGGTTACCTGGGCGCGGAGGTTCCTCGCAAGTATGAGCGCATTTTCGAGCACGTGCGCGAGGCGCGCGACCACGCCATCGCCTTTATCCGCCAGGCGCTGGCCAAAGGGCGCACCGTCAAAGGATGGCAGGTGGATCGCGTGGCCCGCGACGTCATTTCCGAGGCCGGTTACGCCAAATATTTTGTGCACCGCACCGGCCACAGCATCGGACAGGAAGTTCACGGCAATGGCGCCAATATGGACAGCCTCGAGACGCACGATTCGCGCGCGATTTTGCCGCACACCTGCTTTTCCATCGAGCCGGGAATTTATCTGCAGGAGTTCGGGATTCGCAGCGAAGTGAATGTGTACATCGAGGGGAGGGAAGCGCGGGTCACCGGACCCATGCAGACCGGCATCCTGGCCCTGCTTGCCTGAATGACATGGCCCAAACACCCATGGCCCAAACACAAAAGATCGCGATCAATCCCGCGCTCGCGCTGGTGGCGGCCGCTGCGGGATGGCTGGTGCCCGGGCTGGGGCACGCTTTGCTCCGCAGATGGGCAAAGGCGATCGTCTACTTTTGCGCCGTCGCAATTCTGGCGCTCGTGGGGCTGTGGATGCGCGGAAACGTGTTCAGCTCGAATGCCGCCGACGCCTTTGACATGCTCGGCTTCCTCGCCGATATCGGCAACGGAATCTTTTATTTCCTGGCCGGCACGATTAATCCCGCTGGCGCGGATGTTTCGAAAGCTTACGGAGACTACGGCACGCGCCTGTTTGCCACGGCCGGCGTCTTGAATTTGCTGTGCGTCCTGGAAGTGCTGCAAATCGGCTTGGGATCAAAAGAAGAAGGGCCCGCCGCCGTCCCTGGATCATGATTCTCAACCATTTTCAAACTATGGTGATCTTCGCGCTGGCGGTGTCGGCGGCCTTCGCTTTTCTCTCCAAGAACGAGATGAACGAACGCATTCGCTACGCCGTATGGGCGTTCCTGGCATTTTTGGTCGTGGCTCTCGGACTTGGCTGGCTGATGTACCCCTTTTCCCACTGATTTTCGTAGCGCCGCCTTCCAGGCGGAATCCTCACGCCGCGACTTCGCCACTCCTGTCTTAGCTTTGCCTATATCTTCTCCGTGTCTCTGTGCCCTCTGTGTTAAATTCCCAGTTCGGACCGGGCTTCGCCCCTGTCATGAATCCCCTCGCCGAGCAGGATCACCGGCCATGGCCGGTGCCGAAGGGTCCCTGGATCATGGTGCAGGTCTGGCGCGATCTCCTTTTCGCCCACTGGAATGTTCCGCCCGAAGCGATCTGGCCTCTCATCCCCGAGCAGCTCGAGCTTGATTCTTTTGGCGGCGACACCTGGATCAGCATCACGCCCTTGCACATATCCCTTCGGCTGCGGGGCCTGCCGCCACTGCCGGGTATGTCCGATCTTCCCGAGCTCAACTGCCGCACCTACGTGAAGGTCGGCGGCAAGCCAGGCATTTACTTCTTCAGCCTGGATACGGCGAGCCGGGCGGCCGTGTGGGGCGCGAGAACGTTCTATCACCTGCCGTATTTCCACGCTCGCATGCAAGTGGAGAAGCGCGCCGACTCGATTTCTTACTCCTCGGTTCGCGGAGACGCCGTGTGGCGCGCCACCTACGCTCCCACTTCACCCGCGCAGCGGGCAGAGCCCGGCTCTCTGGATTATTTCCTCGCCGAGCGCTATTGCCTCTATACGGTTCGGAAGGGCAGAACGTACCGCGGCGAGATTCATCGCGTGCCCTGGCCGTTGCAGTCCGCATCCCTGAGTATCGGAGAAAATAGCGTCGCCCAAGCCGCCGGCATTCAGGTTTCGGCGGCTCCCGCCGCCGTCTCATTCGCCCGCGAACTGGAAGTCCTCGTCTGGCCCCTCGACCGCATCGGTTAGATCGCACTTGAGAGTGAGCCAGAACCATCTTTTTCGGCCACCAGGCGTGCAAATGGAGTACGATACCAGGGCTGTTGGTTGGGTCTAACCCCGCCCTTGGGCCTGCCGCCGCGGCAATTCTTGGCCGCTCCCGCCGGCTGAAGATTGTGCCGACAATTGGGAAGGCATTCGAAGACCATGACGTTCGAGCGGCAATCACTCCTAACTCCGGAATTGCCCAATATTACGCGACTCGTTCCTCTCGAGCGGCATCTCTCGGCTACTCGATGGCAATTCATCCGTGGCGTCCTGATCGGGATTCTAGTTTCCTGTGCGGTTGCCATACCCGCCTTCAAGTATGCGAACATCCGACAGCGTGGGGCCTCCTTACAGAACACGTCTGGACAAACCGCCTTGGGAAACTCCGACGCCCAAGCCGCGTCACCAGCGCCGAAATCCACGTCAGATATAGCGGGAACATCTTTGTTTCCACCCACTCTGTCGAAACCGCAGCCATCCAAGCCGTCGAACGATTTTCCTGGTAACCCGGTGGAACCCCTTCTGGCTCGGCCTCGTCCGCAGTCTCCCGTGTCCTCTGCTGGAAGCCAGCCCACGCAGTTACCGGACCCGGAGCCAGGGCGCACAAAAAAGACCCTGGCCACACCACAGCAACTTTGGTCCTCCGTCCAAGCGGGAAATACCAAGGCGGCGGTGGCGCTTGCTGATCTCTACATGCGGGGCGACGGTGTCCCTGTGAATTGTGATCAGGCCCGCGTACTGCTAGTAGTGGCCTCGAAAGAGAACAACGCAGAGGCCATTCAGAGGTTACAGGATTTGGACCAGACCGGCTGCCCTGCACCCTAAAGCTCCTCCACAATTTCACGAGAGGCGTATATCGAGCGCCTTGTATCGGCCGCTCGCCTGCATCCGGTGCGATTCTGGGTGGGTGGTCGGTAATCCGGAAGTTTGGAAATGAAATCGTCACTAAGTTCCGAGTACCCCGTGATCCGGCGAAGACGCCCGCGTCTCCAAAAAAGTATCCCTACAGCCGTGGATTTGCTGTAGAGGAGCGCTAAATTGAGCCCGATGCGTGAAGATCCTCGTCCTTCACTAAGTTTTCCTCTCTCACTTCGACGGCGTGATTTATACTCCGTTCAGCCTAAACGCGATTAACACACGAAGATTGCGACCCCGGGTTGAAACGGGCCCCGCCTAAATTCCGGCGGTTCCCGATGGCAATGCAGAAAGAGAAGGTGTATATGCCGAGATTTCTTCCAGCTGCATCCGTGTTGGGACTCTTGAGTCTGTATTTGGCCGGATCTAATTGGTTGGCAGGCAAGCCCGCGCGGGCTGCGGGGCAACAGGCGCCCACACCACAAAGGCTCCAGTACCCGCCCCTGTTTTTCCGCGAAGACTGGACGCTAGCGAGTGGCTTGCCCAATACCAATACTCCGCAGGAACCGGAGCATACGGTCGTTCAAGGGGACGTCGCGAACCCAAATCTGGAAGTGCACCTGCACGGCGACAAGGTTGGCCCTGTGGCTGTCAAACAGACCTACAACAATGACATCACCTACGTGATGACGCTACTTTGCACGTCAAACTGCGCGATCACGCTTAGAGACAAAAACAACGATGTGGATTTGACCGGACTGGCGACCCTCCGCTGGCGCACCAAGATAACCGGGTTTCATTTACTCCATCCCATTCTGAAACTCGCCGACGGAACGTGGCTCGTGGGCGACCATGCGACCGGCTTCTCCACGGACTGGGTGGAGTCACAAATCCAACTGGCTGACGTGCGCTGGCGGAATCTCAATATCGAAGATGTTGTCGAAGGCCGGGGCGATAAGTGGGTGGAGAATCCAAACCTCAGCAGGGTGGAGGAGATTGGTTTCACCGAGCTGATGAGGGGAGGCGGTCACGGAAGCGCTGGTTCGCGGATCGACTGGATTGAAGTTTACGGTAAGCCAGTTCCACGAGTTGCATCGAGCAAGACGAGCAGCAGCCGCTAGAGTTACAAGTTTTAGACTGCATGGTCATGATCAAGGAGGACGCCGATATGGATCTGATCAGACGCAAAATACTGGCAACGGGCGCCGCGGCGACGGCGATGGCCGCCGTGCGGCGCGTGTTTGGCCAGCAGACTGGGAAAGGAGGAGTTGCCATGTCCTTCTACGAAAAGGGTCCCGTTCGCATCCACTATGAGGAGGCCGGTTCCGGCTTCCCGTTGTTGCTCATCGCCGGCGGGGGATTGAACTCGACGATCGCCGGCTTGAAGAACCCCTTTAACGTGATCGAGGAGTTCAAGGGAGAGTACCGCTGCATCGCGGCGGACCTGCGCAACGCCAATACCGGTCAGTCCTCTGGTCCGCTGGAGATCGACCGGCCGTGG
>QHYR01000257.1 GCA_003223315.1 Acidobacteriota bacterium
CGGCCCATTCATCTGGAACCTCTTGAAGCGGGCGCCTGATCGTGTGGTCGCGGCCGTGCTGGCGCAGCCCAGCGGGTCGCGTCCGGAGATGCGCGACCTTTTCTACGAAACCAATATGAAGGACTGGGGTCCGGAATTGGTCAAGCGCCGGCCCGACATCACGATGGAGATGGTGGAGAAATATCTGACCAAGATGTACCGCACCAACGCTGATTTCGTCTTCACGGTGACGCGCGATTTCGTGCGCCATTGCCAGACGCCCGTACTGATCCTGCCGGACGATATCCCGGCGCATCCGT
>QHYR01000197.1 GCA_003223315.1 Acidobacteriota bacterium
CAGCGATCGCCTCGTCGAACCGGCCCAGGGCGCTCAGAAGGTAGCCATACCATTGGTGAGCCATGGCGTTGTTCGGGTTGAGTGCAATGGCTCGCTGCAACTCTTTTTCCGCGGCGTCCCATTGAAAAAGCAGTACGCTGGCTAGTGACACGTGGGCTTCGGAGAGCGAGGGGTCGAGCTCGACGGCTTTTAGAGCTGCCGTCTTGGCTTTCTGGAATGCTTCCTGCGGCGGGGAAAAAGCTTGCGAGTAATCTCCAAAAATGTGCAGGAGCATATACGCGTCAGAAATCCCGGCCCAAGCAGGGGCATAGGCAGGATTCTTCCGAACCGCCTGTTCAAAGTATTTGATACTTTTCTTCGAGCTCTCCTCAGTCCAATTGTTCCACTCCTCCCGACCTTGGAGATAGGCTTCGAGTGCCTCGGTGTCCACGGAGTGAGCAGTGGCCAGCCGAGTCTGCTCATCGACAGACAGCTTGACTTGGACTTGCTTGGCAATAGTTAGCGCCAGTTCGTCCTGCAACACGAGCACGTCTCGCAGGTCCCGCTCGTATGTCTCCGCCCATAAGTGGCGGTCGCTGGACGTTTCTACCAACTGCGTTGTGATCCGCACGCGCTCGCCCGATCGCAGCACGGCTCCTTCCACTACCGCGTCAACGTTCAGCTCCCTGCCAATCTCGGGCAGCGCTTTGCGCGTACCTTTGTATTGCATCGCCGAGGTCCGCGAGATCACGCGTAGCGCGCCGATCTTACCCAAGTCGGTGGTCAGTGCCTCGGTCATGCCGTCAACGAAGTACTCCTGAGAGGGGTCGCCGGAGAGGTTCTGTAGCGGCAGCACCACGAGAGACCGAATTCGTCTGTTGTTACTGGTCCTCCTTAACAGCCGATCCCGCGTTCCGGAGAAGTTCAGCCCGAAGCCCAGCGCCAGCGCTACCGCTGTGAGCACGCCTGCCAGCGCGAGCAGATTACGCACGCGAATTGTTTTGGGGCGTACTTCTACAGGTGCGATGAAACGATACCCACGACGCGGCAGGGTTTCTACAAATCGCGGGTTCTCGGACGAGTCGCCCAGGGTATTGCGGAGCTTGTAAATCGTTGCGTCGAGGCCTTCATCGAAATCCACAAACGTATCGGCGGGCCAAATCGCCTGGCGCAACTCTTCCCGTGTCACGATTTCGCCCGGGTGCTCCAAGAGCAGCGCTAACACTCGAAATGGCTGCTGCTGAAGCCTGGTCTTCAGCCCATGCTTACGCAACTCACCTGCGCGAAGATCCACTTCGAACGGCCCGAAGCGAATGACCCCTCGTGGTCGGTGCAGGATTTGCATGGAACTTTCTCGAAGTGCGTCGAAGTTTAGCATATAGCGATGGCAAGTAGGCGTCCGCAGCGGATCAGGTCTAGCCATAATCATTCATCCTCCAAGGACTTAGCTGGTCAGGCAGATTTCGGCGAGACATCAGGTGCGATTCATTGACACGGTCGTGGCACTGCGCAAGAGTCAGTGCCCCGCGCGAAGCCCCGCGGGCGGGGCCAAAACGTAAACTATGAGATGACGCGGATAGCCGTGGCCGTCGCGGCTCCGGGTTTCTTATAAGTAGATGGAGAAGACCATGACTCGAAAAACTGCTTGGTTACTATCAAATCTCGTCTTGTCGGTAATGCTGCTTCTCAGCGCAAGAAGCGTGCAGGCGCAAACCTTCGGACAGGCTTCCCCGACTGCTACGGATCATGGCCAAAGGGTCGATGAGACGCTGGACTGGAACGCGCACCTGATCGACGGCCTCTTCACCGCCGGGACCACCCCTCCGCCGGCGCTTAGGATCGCCGCCATCATGAACATCGCCATGTTCGACGCGGCGAACGCGGTCACTCACCGTTCCCGCCCCTTCCACTTCGATCTCGACGCCCCCCCGGGCACGTCCCGGCGCGCGGCGCGGATTGGGGCGGCGTACACGGTGCTGTCGAAGATCTTCCCCACCCAGCAGGCCAAGTGGGATGCCGCCAAGGCGGCGTCGGTGGCCGCGCTGAGTGACGACCAGGACGGCCCCGGCCAGTCCACGGTCAACGGGCTGGCGTGGGGCACCACGGTGGCCCTCGACGTCCTGGCCTGGCGCGCCACCGACGGGTTCACGCGCAGCTTCCCACCGTTCACCGGCGGCACTGCGATCGGGCAGTGGCGGCCCACCCCGCCCGCCTTCCAGCCCATGGTGCTGATGCAGTTCGCGTTCATGGCCCCCTTCGTGGTGACGAGCCTCGACCAGTTCCTGCCGGGGAAGCCCCGCGGCCTGAATACCGATACCTGGGTGTCCGACTACAACGAAGTGAAGCAAATCGCCTCGACGACCAGCACAACGCGCACCGCCGACCAGACCTCCATCGGCTGGTTCTGGGCGGGCGTGGGTTGGGCCCATTGGAGCGAGGCCGCGCACGCGCTCGCGGTCGCCAATCACTCCGGCCGTGAGACCACCTCGCGCCTCTTCGCGCAGATGGCGACGGCGGGAGCTGACACCATCGAGACGACCTGGCATGGCAAGCGCCTGTACGCCGAGGATCCGATGGCGGTGACCTGGCGACCGATCACGGCCATCCGCCTGGGCGGCGACGGCAATCCGGCGACGCCTGCCGATCCGGCGTGGACGCCCTACATCCCGACCCAGCCCCACCCCGAGTACGTGGCCGCGCACCCGAGCTTTAACGGCTGCGCCGCGGCGGTGCTGCAGGCCTACTACGGCGACGATGACAACAGCCAGTCCTTCGAGCTCTCCTACCCGGTGGCTCCGTCGACGGCCTTCGGGGCGCTGCCTCCAGGCGTGACGCCGACCCGCAGCTTCACCGGCATCGCCCAGGCCGAGCAGGAGGCCAACGACGCACGCGTCTTCGGCGGCCTGCACTACCGGAGCTCTGTCAACGTGGCGGATGGCGAGGGTCGCGCGATCGCAGCCTACGTCATGGCCAACTTCGGCACGCCGATCCACCGCAACTACCGGGAAGGCGACGGCGGGCACGGGGACCACAACCACGGGAATGGCGACTGCTTCGGCGACGGCGAATCAGCTGCCGCGACCACCGAGGATTGGTGGTGAGGGCCTAGGGGAGAGACGAGGTCAGAGCGCGGGCGTTACTGGTCGCGGCCCTGCCCTCACGGGCAGCCCAGCCGCCACGCGTCGAGCGCCGGACGCTTGCGGATGACGCGCCGTTTCAAAACGCTCTTTAGCAATAAATCAAAAGGAGTAACTTATGGAAACTACAAACAACACGAAGAAGCGCAAGAATGGAAAATTTGGGTTAACTCTGGCAGCGCTTGTTTTGCTTTCTATTTTTCTGCTGCGGCTGCCCGCCAGTCCAATAGCCGGCGCTCAACCCCCGGGCGATCAACCTCGAACGCGGTTCGCCATCACTGACCTCGGGAGGCTAGCGACTTCGTTTAGCGAGGACCCGACCATCAACCAGGCCGTAACCGGAGAGTTCGCGCGCGACGACGAGCCAGCGCGCATCAACTTTGTTCAAGGCAAAATCGCTTTTGAGTTCGTGGGCCAGGCAAAAAGCTTTCCGCCCACGGCCTCGGCTCCGCTGGGGTCTGCAAACCAATATGGCTTTCTGACCGTGGTACGAGGAATCGACAATGCGTTTAGCGCCAGTCCCCACAATGAAGCGACTGCGGTGTTCACCTTCTTCAATGAAGCAACCACCATGGAGTCCTTCACTGACGGGCCGCTGCGCATCTTCGACCGGGATGGCACGACCACGATTTATCTGAACACTGCGACCGCGAGCTTCGCGAACCCAGACTCGTTCCGGTCGGGCATCCCCATTCAAACTTCGACATTACACCAACAAGCAGTGAATACGGCGGGGGGTACATTCACGGCCATGTTCGAAAACACCATCTCGTCGACGAGCGACTTCACCATTAATGGCACCACATTCAGACTAGGACGAACAGGACAGGCATTTCGGGCAACCGTGACGGGCCAAGGGAATCCGACGCCGCCGCCAAACGCCCATTTTAGTGGGTACGCTGTAGGCGTCGGCGAAGAAAACCGTTCTGTGGGTCGGCCCGGCGGCCGATCACTCGAATTCTCCGATTGGCCGGGCGTCCGGCGGTAGGGTTTAGTCTTCTCTGTGGATATGATTTGAAGTCTGCAACCTAGAAATCAAAAGCGCCCTTGGGAAACTTCGGTGGCTGCGGTGATGGGCACTGAGACGTGTGTTCGGCCCATCGAACTGCGAATACCTACACGCTGCGGGCGAGGGCGGCCTTTTTGCTGGCCCGGAATTCGGCGCAGGCGCCTAGGTATCCGAGAATGATGGGGTGCGGCTGTTCACCTCGAGACGAAAGCTGCGGCTGAAAGAGAGTGGCCAGGAAAAAACGTTTATCCGGGAGATCGAAAGCGCGCATTTCGTTGTGAGGGCCGTGCGCGGCGACGCGCAGCCCGGCGGCCCGTACTTACAGGGGCGAGTGTTTGCGTGCCGGGCACGGCGCCTTGAGAAAACCCGAACCAGTACGGTAATTTACAGTTAGGCTGGCGTTGAGCGCCCAAGTGAGTCTTGGCATTGTCGAATCCAACCATCACGCTGACCACCGATTACGGCACGAGTGACCACCTGGTGGGGGTAGTGAAAGGCGTCATCCTGCGCATCGTGCCGAACGCCAACATCGTGGACATCAATCATCACGTGGTGCCCTTCGACGTTCTCGACGGCGCGTTGACGATTGCGGCGGCGTATCGCTACTTCCCTGCCCGGACCGTGCATCTGGTGATTGTGGACCCGGGAGTGGGTACGGCGAGACGTCCGATCCTGGTGACCGCGGACCAATATTATTTTGTGGCGCCCGATAACGGAGTGCTTTCCCTGATCTACGAACGCGAATCCGACCTTTCCGTGCGGCACATTACCGCCGAACATTATTTTCTGAACCCTGTAAGCAATACCTTTCATGGCCGCGATATTTTTGCGCCCGTGGCGGCTTGGCTGGCGAAAACCTCCCAGACCGAAGCGATGGGCGAAGAGATCAGCGATTATGTGCGGTTCGCTCTGCCGCGGCCCAAAGCGGCGGGTTCGACGAAGAAAGGCGTGGTGCTGCGGGTGGACGCGTTCGGCAATCTGGTGACGAATTTTACGGCCGAGGACCTGCCGCAAGGCGCCGGCGCAAACGGCAAGATCAATTTGCAGGTCGGCGGCAAGACCGTGGAGAAATTGGCGCAAACCTTTGCGCAGGGCGCCGCGGGGGAGCCGGTGGCTCTGGTTGGCTCCAGCGGATTCGTGGAGATTGCGGTGAACAAGGGGCAGGCGGCGCGGGTGCTGGGCGTGAACCGCGGCGCCGAGGTGATACTAGAGACGGCGTAGGCACATTCTTGGCTCGTGCCGTCAAATAAGTCCCGTCAGGGACGAAACAAATTAGCCCAGGGCGGAAGCCCTGGGGAGCGTTTCGAAAATATCCAAGCCCCGTAGGGGCGACACTGTCGACACAGCCCGATTCCACCCGCCGGTGCGTTTCATCTGCTGTGCGTTAGCCCGCCGATGCTGGATGGCGTATGGCGCGAGCCGGCGCGGCGGCGATCAGGCGCTGCAGTTTGATGCGCGCAACTCGCCGGCGCTCCATCTCCAAAACCGTGAAGCGATAACCGGCAAAATCAAAACTTTCGCCTCCGCGCGGAATGAAGCCGAGGTGCGTGAGGACGAAACCGCCCAGGGTAGCGTAAGCGGGATCTTCGGGGAGCTTGATCTCGTACTGCGTCTCGAGATCGCGAAGGCCTACGGCTCCATCAAAGACCATGGCCATTTCCGGCCCACTGCCGACGATCTGGGGAGCCTGTACGACGTCGAACTCATCGTGAATTTCGCCCACCATCTGCTCCAGCACGTCCTCCAGCGTAACCAAACCCAGGATGCTCCCAAATTCGTCCACCACCATGGCCAGGCTGTTGCGGCGCGCGCGCATCTCGATGAGCAATTCGCCGGCCAGCTTGCTCTCTGGAACGATCAGCAACTCGCGCAGAAAGCGCCGCAAGTCGAAATTCTGCGAGGAGCTTTGCAAGGGGCGCGGCGGGGGCGTGCCCTGTTCGGAGCGGCGTTCGCGGTCCGAAAGGACCGCGAGCAAGTCCTTGACGTGCACAAATCCGAGCACATGGTCGAGAGTCGATTCGTAGACAGGCAAGCGGGAACGTTGCGTTTTGGCAAAAAGGGCCAGAGTTTCTTCAAATCCGGACTCGACGGGCAAGGCGTGTACATCGGGCCGGGGGATCATGATATCGCGCACGCGGAGTTGGCGCAGCTCCAGGGCCCCGAGGATCAGGCGTTCTTCCCCGGGGCCGAGCAGGCCGTGCTCCCCGGCCTGGCGAATTTGCACTTGCAACTCCTCGGCGGAGTGCGGAATGGTATGGCCGGCGGCGAGCCCTGTCACGCCAAGCGCGCGGACGACCTTGCGGCTGAGGCCCTCGAGCAAAACCACGGCCCAGCGAAAGGTAGTCAGATACCAGTAAAACGGCCGCGCCACCAGAAGCGAAGCGCGGCCGGCACGCTCGAGCGAAATGGTCTTGGGGACCAATTCGCCAAAGACAACATGCAAAAGGGTGAGAAAAGCGAAAGCCAGGATTATGGCAAAACCGTGCGCTAGCAGCACAGCCCGGCTACCCGGCAGCCAATCGAATAAGGGACGAAAAAGCTGAGCAAAAACGGGTTCGCCTAGAGCGCCGATGGCGAGGCTTGTGAGAGTGATCCCCACCTGCACGCCGGAAACGACGCGATCCAGCTGGCCGAGCAGTTCGTGGACGATGCGGGCTCGGGGGTCGCCGCCTTCCATGAGCTGGCGCACGCGCGAGGCGCGCACGGCCACAAGAGAGAACTCCGCGGCAGCAAAAAAGCCGTTGATGGCCACCAGCATCAACACGGCCAGGAGACGGAGGCCGATCATGTTCTACAATTCTATCAGCGCGCGTCCTTTAGCGGTTGCCCTTGTGGCCAGGTACCTCGCTGCTGGGTACGACGCCGATTTCCAAAGCTGTCATCCCGAGCGAAGCGGCTCCCCGGCGCCCTTGTCGTGCGAGCTGGGGTGCAAGCGAGGCGCGCCGTTTGCGCCCCGGACGATTTTGCGAGGGATCTGCTTTTAGATTAAGCCCCGTCCGATCCGCCCAGGCATTGTGCCGGCCGCGCGGCGTGCATTAAAATGCCGCGATGCGTGCGGGGATAGGGGCGTGAATTCAACTCCAGGCAAGAAGCCCGAACCAGCAAAAAAGCAGGCGTTTGAGCAGTCCCTGGCGCGCCTGGAAGAGATCGTGCGCAAGCTGGAAAGCGCGAATTTGGCGCTGGATGAGGCCATGAAGCTCTTCGAAGAAGGCATGCAACTCTCGCGCGATTGCCAGAAGCAATTGGAGCAGGCCGAGGCGCGAGTGGAGATTTTGCTGAAGAAAGCGGGCGGTGAAATGGCCGCCCAGCCGTTCGAGCCGGAGGGCGAAGAGGAGACCTGAGCGCCCTGCCAACGGATGAAACTCCCCCCTTTTTTTGAAGAGGACCACCGTCTCGTCGACGCCGAGCTCGAGCGCCTCCTGCCAGCGGAGAACGAGCGTCCTGCGCTGATACATCAGGCCATGCGCTACAGCACGTTTGCGGGCGGGAAGCGTGTTCGCCCGATTCTGTGCATCGAGGCGTTTCGCATATTCTCGGACGAGACGGCTGCGGTCCTGCCGGTGGCTTGCGCGATGGAATTTATCCACACCTACTCGCTCATTCATGATGATCTCCCCGCTCTCGATAACGATGATTTGCGCCGCGGGCGGCCCACTTGTCACAAAAAGTTCGGCGAAGCCCTGGCGATTCTGGCCGGAGACGCGCTGCTTACACTGGCTTTTGAAGCTCTTGCCGGCGCACCACTGCCGCAGGCCGAACGCGTGGCGTTGATCCGGGAGGTCGCCTCCGCGGCGGGTACGCGCGAGGGCATGGTAGGCGGGCAGGTGGCGGATTTAGAGGCAGAAGGCCAGGATGTAACACCGGAAATGCTGGAATACATTCACCGCTCGAAAACGGCGGCTTTGATCCGCGCGTCCGTACTTTCCGGAGCCATTGCCGGCGGAGCTTCGCAGGCAGATCAGGATCGGCTTCGTACTTTCGGCGGGCTGATTGGATGGGCCTTCCAGGTTACCGACGACATTCTGGACGTGGAGGAGTCTTCCTCGGCCCTGGGTAAGACCGCTGGGAAAGATCAAGCGCAGCACAAAGCGACCTATCCGGCGCTCCTTGGTCTCAAAAAATCTCACGACTTCGCGCGGGAGCTGGCGGCGCGAGCCATGGGCGCGCTGGAAACGTTTGGCGCGCGCGCCGCGAACCTGCGCGAGCTAGGCGAATTTCTCGTGCTACGCCGCGCTTAGGGGCGGGTGCCGCACCCTTCGCTTTCAAGGGTGCGGGTTTTCTTTTCCAGCCGATCGGTTTTTCGGCTAGAGACCTGAGGTTTTTGGGCGATATGGCTATGCCATTGCGTCTTGAAAAGAAGCGCCTCGATGTGCTGCTGGTCGAGCGGGGCCTGGCGGAGTCGCGGCAGAAGGCCCAGGCGCTCATTTTGGCGGGCGAAGTTCGGGTCAACGGACAACGCGCGGAGAAGCCCGGGGCGATGTTTTCGGTCCATGCGCAGGCCGAACTTGCCGGAAAGGGATCGCGCTACGCCAGCCGCGCCGGGGAGAAACTGGAAGGCGCGCTACGGGATTTTCGTGTGAGCCCGGCAAATCGGATCTGCCTGGATGCAGGCAGTTCTTCGGGAGGTTTTACGGATTGTCTCGTGCAGCACGGCGCGGCGAAAGTGTATGCCGTGGACGTCACCATCAGCCAACTGGCCTGGAAGCTGCAGCGGGACCAACGCGTGGCGACGGTGGAGATGAATGTCCGTTACCTGAAGCCGGAAAACCTGGCCGAGCGGCCTTCGCTGATTACCGCGGATTTGTCGTTCATCTCTCTGAGCAAAGTTCTGCCGGCGCTGGCAGCGGTGGCGCAGGAAAATGCCGACTTCCTGCTGCTGGTCAAGCCGCAGTTCGAACTGGAACGCGGAGAGGTGGGCGCGGGCGGCATCGTTCGAGACCCCCAGCTTCGGGAACGAGCCATTGAACGGGTGCAGAAAGCGGCGGAGGCGTGCGGTGTGCGCGTACTGGGAGTGCAACCCAGCTGCTTGCCTGGGGCCGAGGGCAATCAGGAATTTTTCCTATACGGCGCGCTCGCTGGTGCGCGCAATTCGCCCGGCGAGAAGCGCTAGTGCCGTTCCAACTAATTTTGACTATCCGCGGCCAGCTAGATAGCCCTTGCCGGACATCTTTTGCTTAGGCTCATCAAGTTGGAACGGCGCTAGGGTAAAATGCTGCTTCGCCGCGAATGCGGTGGCGATTGGGAGCTTGGAGCCGAATAGCAGATGGGCGCCACCACTACATCCCGGGCTTCCACACTGGTTCAGGCCGTGGGCATCATTTCGCGGCCGCGCCGAAGGGATGTCTCCGCGGTCGCGCCTGGGCTCCTCACTTGGCTCGAGGAGCGAGGCGTCAATGTCTTCTGCGATAGCGAAACGGCGGAGTGTCTCCCCTCTTCCTGCAAAGTAAAGGCTCGCGAAGAGATTCCCGCGCTCTCTGATCTGCTGATCGTGCTCGGAGGCGACGGCACGCTCCTGGCAGCGGCGCGCTTGTTAGGCGAACGCAACGTCCCCATTTTGCCGGTGAACCTGGGGGGCCTGGGCTTTCTGACGAGCGTGACGCTGGATGACCTTTATCCCGTGCTGGAACAGGCCATCAAGGGGCAGGCTCGCTATAGCGAACGCGTGCTGCTCGAATCTCGGGTGATTCGGCAAGGGAAGCCGTTCCATTGCGCGCGGGCGCTGAATGACGCCGTCCTGAACAAGGCGGCGCTGGCGCGCATCATCGATCTGGAGCTTCGCGTCAACGGCGAATTCGTGACCAACTACAAGGCTGATGGCTTGATTGTGGCCACGCCTACGGGTTCGACAGCGTATTCGCTTTCGGCAGGCGGCCCGATTATGTATCCGATTGTTTCCGCCTTTGTGATCACGCCGATCTGTCCGCATACGCTGACGAATCGCCCGCTCGTGATTCCGGACAGCGCGAAAATTGAAATCGGATTCGCCGCGGGAGAAGCTCCCATATATCTGACCGTGGACGGCCAGGTGGGAGTGGAGTTGCACGCGAACGACGTGGTGGCTCTGAGCGCCGCGGCGGAAAGGCTGCGCCTGGTCCGCCCGCAACAGAAAAGCTACTTCAGCGTGCTGCGCGACAAGCTCAAGTGGGGCGAAAGGTAGCCGCCAACTCAGCACAGAATCCGTCATTCCGAGCGAAGCGAGGAATCCCTCCTACTCGGCGGCGGTGAAGCTGAAGCCCTGTAACTCAGGTCCCCGACGCCGGCGTCCTAAAATTAAAGTGTCGGGAGACCTGAGGCCTTCCGCCCTTGTCATGCTGGGCATAGCTTGCCGCGGTGTCATTCTGAGCGGAGCGAAGAATCTCTCCTAGCTTTCGCTATTCGCCGCGGATGAGGTCGGAGAGAGATTCGCGGCGGCGAATCATGCGGAAGCCGCTGCCTTCCACCAAAATCTCCGGAGGCCGGGGCCGCGAATTGTAATTGGAAGTCTCCACGAAGCCGTAAGCGCCCGCGCCCCAAAGCACCAGCAGAGCGCCCGCGCTGACTCGTGCCAGCGGCCAATCCTGAGCAAAAAAATCGCCGGATTCGCAGACGGGTCCCACCACATCCACGCGAACCTTGGCAGCATTGTCATCGCTGCGCTTCGCGGCGGTAATCGGGTGCACCGCATCGTAGAGCGCCGGGCGGATGAAATCGTTCATGGCCGCGTCTACGATGACGAACCTCTTGCCGCGGTTCTCTTTGGTATACAGCACCCGCATCAGCAGCACACCGGCGGGGGCGATAATCGAACGCCCCGGTTCGAGCAGCAAGTGACATCGAAGAGGGCGGACCATATTTGCGATCGTCGTGGCGTAGTCGGCAGGCGAGAGCGGCTTTTCGTTCGAATAGCGCACGCCGAGTCCGCCGCCGAAATCGAGATAGCGCAATTTGATTCCTGAATCGGCAAGCTCGCGAAAATGGCGCGTCAGCCGCGTGAGCGCTTGGCGGAACGGCGCAAGCCTCAGAATCTGCGAACCGATATGAGCGCTGATGCCGCGCCAGTCGATCCAGCGGG
>QHYR01000199.1 GCA_003223315.1 Acidobacteriota bacterium
GCAATTGTATGCCGATGCGGCGGAATCGGCGCGGATCTTGGCGCTGGTGATACACCCGTATATCATGGGCGCGCCCCATCGGCTTCGCTATCTCCGCGAAGCTCTCGAACATATCCAGCCGCGTCCCGGCGTCGTTTTCTGGACGGGCGAAGAAATTCTCGAGTGGTATCTCAGCGCTATCAAGCAGACGCAACAACGAACGGCAGAGCTCGGGAGATGAACTGACGGCCGCAAAGGAAGTCACAAAACCGGATTCCGTGGCAAGGATCCGCGACTCCGGCCAAGCTGCGCGCCAATCATCCAGCACGCGAGTGCCAGCCGCAGTCATGTTCAGCGTGCTGCTCTTCTCCTACGTCATCAATGCGATGGACCGGCAGCTTTTCCCCTTGCTTGCCGCCGATGTGCGCCGGGAGTATGGTTTTTCCCTCCCGCGCATCGGTCTGCTCTCTACAATTTTCACGCTCGGCATGGCGTTGGCGGGGCTGCCGACGGGCTATCTGCTGGCGCGGTTCTCGCGTAAGACCGTGCTACAGATGGGGATCGCGATTTTCTCGGCCGGGACGGTGCTTACGGTGGCGTCCCACGGCTTCCGGGACATGCTCAGCTATCGCGCCGCCACCGGCATCGGTGAGGCCATGGAACTCACGGCTCTTCTGGCTATCGCCGCGAATTACTTTACACGTCGTCGCGCTATGGCGGTCGGTGCGGTCAACTTCTGCTTCGCTATGGGCGCGATTATCGGCCCCATCCTCGGTGGAGTGGTCCTGAGCGCCTATCAAAGCTGGCGCCTACCTATGATTTTTTTTGGGTTGCTCGGCGCGCTGGCGATGGTCCTCATCGCCTTGATCGTGAAGCCCTTTTTCACGGAAACGCTCAGCGAAGCACAGGATGACCCACACGAGCCAACCAGTGGGTCCGGCGCGCCAAGGCTCCTAAACAGGAATACCGTCCTTCTGACGACTATGAGCTTGATTGGGGGCCTCGTCATTTACGGTTATCTCGGCATGTATCCTACTTTCCTCCGAGAGGGGCTTCATTACACGCCGACGGCTGCCGGAGCGGTTGTGGGCGCTTTCGGACTGGGTGCGCTAGGCTCTTTAGGCGGGGGCTGGCTGGGGGACCGTTTTTCAGCGCGGCACGTGCTCGGCGCGGCTTTCCTGTGCGCCGCCGCGTTAGGATACCTGATCTTCCATGCATCGGCCCTTGCGGTTCAGTTAGCTTTGTCATTTGCCTGGGGTTTGATCGTGAGCGGAACGATTTACGTGAATTTGGCTGGCTACCACGTGAAGGCGGTGCGGAATAATTTAGCCAATCGCGCTTCGGGCATCTTTGTCAGCAGCCTATACGGTTCCGCCGCGGTGGGCGGCTATTTGATGGGTTGGATCGCAGGTCAGGGCGGCTGGGTGGCAGCGGGAGAGATCCAATTGACTGCACTTTCGCTGCTGGGTGCGGGCCTGTCGCTGGCCCTGCGGCCCAGTCAAATGTCACTGTAGTTCGCCGCGTGCCGTGAAGAATACTCCGCTAGCAGGATCTTAAGGTGACCATGAGAGCGTCCCTTCACGTTCGAAATGGGACCGGAACGATCGCGCTGCTGATTGCGCTCGCCTTCATTGCAAGCGCATCAGGCAGAGCGCAGCAGTCGTCGGAGGTGACGGTTGATGTGTTCCCGGGCGGCTTCAATTGGCCAACCTTCGTGGCCCAGGAAAAGGGCTTTTTCACGAATAACGGTATCCGCGTGACACTGCAGGCTACGCCGAATTCAGTGGCGCAGATGACCGGTCTGGCCGAGGGCAAGTTCGACATTGCCATAACAGCCGTCGACAACGTCGTTGCTTACGTGGAAGGTCAGGGCCAAGCTCCGATCGGACCTCAGCCGGAGTTCTTCGCTTTCATGGGCAGCGACAGCGGTTTTTTGAGCTTGGTCGCAACGCCCGAGATTAAGAGCTTTAGCGATTTGAGAGGCAGAACTTTATCCGTCGATGCCCGTTCCACCGGTTATGCCTTCGTCTTGTTTGAGATGCTAGTTCGGAATGGTCTTTCGCCGGAGGATTATCGGATCGAGGAAGCAGGAGGAATGACGCAGCGGTGGAATGCCCTTCGAGAACGGAAACAGTCGGCTACGCTGCTGTCCGCGCCCTTCAATATTCTGGCTAAGGAGCAGCATTTCAATGAGCTCGCGCACGCGACGAAGGTCATCGGCCCTTACCAGGGTAACGTGGGCGCATCGCGCCGTTCGTGGGCCAGAGAGAATCGAAACAAGGTAGTGGCCTTCATTCGCGGCTATGCGGAGGCAATTGATTGGCTCTATGATCAGAGAAATCGCGAAGAAGCAATCCGGATACTCCTGAAGAATCTGCCCGAAATGTCTCCTACGCTCGCGAGGCAGAGCTATGGCGAGCTTTTGGATCCCAAGGACGGGTTTTTGCGGCACGCGCTGATGAATTTGGAAGGGCTTCGTACCGTGCTGGCATTGCGCAGTCGTTACGCAGAACCGCAAAAGAAGCTCGCCGATCCGATGAAGTATTACGACCCCAGCTACTACAATGCGGCAATGCGCCCGCGCTAAAACCTCGACTCCTCGAGAAGTTGCCCGAGATATTTTTGCCACACCGCAGCCTGGAAAAAAGTATAGTGGCCGCGGGTTTCCTTGGTAATCGGCAGCAAGACGAAGTGGCCACTCTTAATTTTGGGCATTTCGTGTTCGGCGACACCCATCTCACCGGGGTTCCAGAAATCGTCCAGAGTATTGACCAGCATGACGTGGGCGCGGATCTTGCCGAGGTCCGCCTGCGGATCGTAGTTGCGCGAAGCATCGTATTGATAGACGAAATCATTGGCATCGGTGGTTTTCATGTTCTCGGAAATGTACTCGTCCACATATTTGTCAGCGGCCGCCGCGGTCGGATATTCCGCTTGCCACAGGGTTGGCGCACTGCCAACGACGAGCAAGTGCCCCAGCGCCGCGCGCAAACCATACGGCTGCTGCGTGTAATTTCCGTTGTTGTATCCGGGGTCGAGTCGCACGTCATCGATCATGATCTTGCGCACCATGCGATTGCGGCCAGCGATTCGGGTAGGAAGACAGGAAAGCAGCATCAGGGCGTCGATGTCATCGGGATTGGACTCCGCCCACATGAAACCCTGCATGCAACCCATGGAGGTGCCGATGAGCAGGCTCAGGTGATCGACTTGCAAGGCGTCGCGCAGCATCAGGCGAAGGGCGCGGATCATGTCCGCATAGTCATAATGCGGGAATTTCGCGCGCAAGGCCTCGCTGGGCTTGCTGGATTTGCCCAATCCCGCGCCGAGTTGATCGGGCAGGATAAGGTAATATTTGGAGGTGTCGAGCAACTGGTCGCGCCCAAAGAGGACGCCCGCAAATGACGGCACAAGGAAGACGCCGCCCTTGCGATTGGTTCCGTGCAAGATGAGCACGGCGTTGGTTACGTGGCCGTCAGGGCCATGTCGCGGAGTGCCGATTGTGGTGTAATGCATGCGAATCTCAGGAAGCGACTGGCCATCGGCAAACGTGAAATCGTGCGCGACGAAGTCGCCTTCCTTGGGTGGCATGGTTGTTAGCGGCGCGGCTTGTTGTGCCGGTGCTGGCAGGGCGCAACAGACCAGCATCGCGATTGCGAGCATGGGCGTCCATCTTGCGAACATAGCGCTGATTCTCCTTGCGACAATTACACCATCCGATCTTATACCCTAGGTGCGACGTAAATGCAGCCGGTCAGAACCCATCAGGACCCACCAGGAAAGGATTGGCGATGCCATGAAGGTTGCTCCCGATAGCACCGCAGAAGAACAGTTGGGGAGACTTGAGTCCCTGGGTGTGGGGCTGGCCGATTGGTCGCAACGCTGGTTTCCGGATGCCTTCGTCTTTGCCCTGCTCGCACTGATCATTGTTTTTATTGCCGGGCTGCTTACGGGATCTCGATTCCGAGAGCTCATTGATTATTTCGGACAGGGCTTCTGGAGTCTGATTCCGTTCACCATGCAGATGGCCATGATCATCATTGGCGGCTATGTGGTGGCCGTCTCGCCGCCGGTTTCCCGGATCATACAGAGGCTTTCGCGAATTCCGCGGACGCCTCGAACTGCGATTGCTTTTGTTGCACTGTTCTCGATGCTCACCTCACTGATCAGTTGGGGGCTCGGTCTGATCTTCGCCGCCCTGCTGACACGAGAGGTGGTGAAAAACATACGCGGCATCGACTACCGGGCCATCGGCGCGGCCGCTTATCTCGGCCAAGGCACCGTGTGGGCCTTGGGCTTTTCCTCTTCTGCGGCATTGTTGATGGCTACCCCGGCGGCGATTCCCGCGAACCTGCTGAATATCAGCGGAGTGATCCCGCTGGGGCAAACGCTCTATCTTCCGCAAAGCATGATTATGGCTTTGGTCCTGATTTGTTCCACCGTGCTGGTCGCCTATCTCTCCGCTCCGGCGCGCTCGGTAAAGACAGCGGAATGGTTCGGAGTGGCCGAGCCAGAGGAAGCCTCGCCGGAGAATGCTGGGCCTGCAACAAAGGGCGAGTGGCTCGAATATTTTCCGCTGCTTTCTCTCATTATCGGCGTGATTGGCTTCGTTTATCTTGCGCGGCTGCTGGCCGCGCGCGGGCCGCTCGCGGCGCTGGACCTGAACAGCTACAACTTTCTATTTCTCATGGCCGGATTGCTGCTGCATTGGCGGCCGCGTTCCTTCACTCGCGCCGTGAACAATGCCGTCCCGGCCACGTCTGGCGTGCTCATTCAATTCCCGTTTTATGGCGGAATTTTTGGCATTGTGACCATGTCGCCCATTGCGCGAGACATGGCTCATTTCTTCGTGCGCATTTCCTCGCACGGAACTTTCCCGCTGTTGGTGTCCATCTACTCCGCGATTTTGGGACTGTTTGTCCCATCGGGCGGAAGCAAATGGATCATCGAGGCGCCTTATGTTTTGCAGGCGGCCAACGATCTGCATGTTCATCTCGGCTGGGTAGTCCAGATCTACAACTCTTCGGAAGCGCTGCCCAATCTGATCAACCCTTTTTGGATGCTGCCTATTTTGGGAATACTGAAGGTACGCGCGCGCGATCTGGTAGGGTTTACCGCGCTTCAGCTCATGGTGAATTCCATACTGGTTCTCTTCCTGGTGTGGTTTTTCGCCCGCACGCTGCCATATCTTCCGCCGGTCATTCCGTGATGCGTCAAGTGCGCGAGATGGTGAGTAGCGCGGCTGAATAACCGCGGGATCTTCGAACCTCAATCGTTTGTCTTCCCCGCGTATTGTCCGGCTTTTGTTGCGAACCGCTGCTCTAATTGCTGAATCTCACGAAGGCCAATCATCTCGTTGAATTCCTGGAAGGAAGTGCGGTCGGGGAAAATACGCATGGGCGTGCCATGTGCCTGAATTTCGGCCAGGAGTGCCTGGATCGCTTTGGCGGCGACCAGCAGCGCGCTAATCGGAAAGATAACGATGCGATAACCGAGTTCCTTCAACTGCTGCAGCGGCATCGGTGGAGTTTTCCCGCCCTCCGCCCAATTGAAAAGCAGAGGCACGTTGGGAAAAGCACGAGCAACCTGTGTGACCTCTTCCTCGTTCTGGGGAGCCTCGACAAATAGAACGTCCGCGCCGGCTTCACGATACGCACGCGCCCGGCGCAATGCGCTATCGAGGCCTTCCGCGGCGCGGGCGTCGGTCCGCGCGATGATTAGAAAATCGTTGGAGCGGCGCGCTTCGACAGCGGCGCGAACTTTTTCCGTCATTTCCGCGATGGGAATGACCTGTTTATTCTCCATGTGCCCGCACTTCTTGGGCATGGCCTGATCTTCAATGTGGATCGCGGAAACCCCGGCAAGTTCGTACTCCTGGACCGTGCGAATCACGTTAAGTGGATTTCCGTAGCCTGTATCGGCATCGGCGATGACCGGTACCTCCACCGCTTGAGCAATTCGCCGCGCGTTATCCACCATCTGCGACATCGTCAGCAGGCCAACATCGGGCCGGCCGAGCAAAGATGCCGAAGTGCCGAACCCGGTCATATAAACCGCGGGGAAGCCGGCCTGTTCGATCATCCGCGCGCTCAAGGCGTCGTAGGCACCCGGCGCCAAAATGGGTTCCGGGCCGCGGACCATTTCGGCCAGCTGAGGCGACTTCCGCCGCTTGCCTCGCAGGAAATCACTCACTGTATGAAGTCCTTTGCCGAAAAAATCGTCAGTGGGGAAACGGAGCTAACGGAGCTTTTTTGCCGTCCGCCAAGGGTGAGCGCGCCACATTCATAATCATGGCCAGCGTCGTGTAGTAGCCAACCAGGCCGGTCATATCGATTACGCCCTGCTCGCCAAACTTGCTTACGGCGCGCGCATAAGTGGCGTCGCTGACGCTCTGGTTCTGCCGCAGTTCCGTGCAGAAATCGTAGACGATCTCTTCGTCGGCTGCCATTCCTGTGGGGCGGCGTCCTTCGGTTATCGCGCTGATCGTCTCTTGCTTCACGCCGGCTTTCAACGCCAAGGGTTGGTGCGCATTATATTCGTATTGCTGCGTCCATTGCCTGGCGGTCAATAGAATGACGAATTCGGTAAGCTTCGGCCCGATACTGTTGTGGAAGCGAACGTACTCGCCCGTCTTTTGTAGCACGCTCATGAATTCGGGGCTGCGGAGCAGCGGAACGAAGGGTCCCTCCGCTCCTCCTGCTCCGCGCGGCCCCGAAGTCACCTCGTCGAAGGCTTTCTTTTGCGCCTCGGTCATCTTCTCTTTTGGTATAGGCGGCATGCGATCCTGCGCCGCCGCCGCGCCTATCACCAGCAACAGAATGCAAGCCTCCAGAGCAAACGTTACGAGTCTCACAGGCAAGCTCCTCCCCTAGCGAATTCGTATTGAGCACTACGCGCCGTTTTACTTCTTCAGTTCGGCGTAAAGCTGCGTGACGAAACGTTCGGTGGTTTCCTTGGAATTGGGAACCTTGGCATCATAGTCGGCTGTCGGGTGCGCGGCCATCACTTCATCCTGGGTTTTACCTTGCGCCACCAGTTGCGCCACGCGATCGCGGATGGCCACGATCATGTCCCGGTGCGCCATGACCTCAGCTCTACTAACCATCGGGCCGTGTCCCGGAACGATCTTCGTGTTCGGGCCCGCAGTCGCAATGAGCAGGCCAAGCCCGTCGACCATGCCATTGAGGCTGCCGCCATTCGCGCGGTCGATATTTGGGTATTGAATCGAACGGTAGAAGTCGCCGCTCATGATCACATCGGGGCCGGGGAAATAGACGAGAGTATCGCCATCCGTATGAGCCCGCGGGATCGCGATCAGCCTTATATCCTCGCCGTTCATGTGAAACGTAAGGCGCCCCTCGTAAGTAATAAGCGGAAGCGCGGCTGCTGGCGCGGGCACGCCCGGCGTGCCGTTCGCCGCGGGTACGGGATGCGCCAAGCGGTCGCGCAATTCATTTCGAGAAATAAGGACTGCGCCCATCTTGGCGAAATTCTCGTTGCCGCCGGTGTGGTCCTGATGCACGTGCGTATTGACTATAAATCGGACCGGCTGGTTTGAAATCTGCTTGATCGCCGCGGCGATTTTCGCGCTCAGCGGCGCGAACTGAGTGTCCACCATGAATATGCCATCCGGGCCCGTTAGCACGCCGATCATGCCGCCCTGACCTTCGAGGGTGTAGAAGTTGTTGCTGAGTTTGGTGGTTTTGATCTCCACCTTGCTGAAATCGGGTTGGCCCTGAGCTTGGGAATATGCCGCCACGGCCAAAACGGCAAAGATCGCCAGCATTGCCCGGCCCACTGAATTCGACATAATTTTCATCTTCATCGCTCCTTGCTTAAGAAGATCGATTCGCATACTGCAGCCTTTCGGTTCCAGGGAGTATATACCTTCGGAGGCCGATTCCCGAACTGGAAGGTTTATGCCGAACTCCCAGGCTACGGGGAATAATCCGATTCACTCGGAAGATGCTTGGGGTGTATAAGGGGGACTATCGAGGTGGCCCAGGACCGGGAATTATCGATGCGCCCGACCTAGGGTTGCCACAATAATCGTGCCAGTTACGTAAGGAGGTCTGCCATGCGGAGGGCCAGAGTTCTCTATTTCGGCGGCGCAGTGCTCATCGCCATCGCCGGATACCTGATTACTGCTCGGACCAGTCTCCATGCGCAGCAGCAGCGCGCATCGGTGCAGGTCGGCGCGAACGATATCGGCGGCGTGGTCTCCAGCAGCAAGGGACCGGAAGCCGGAGTGTGGGTCATCGCCGAGACGACGGACCTGCCGACGCGCTACATCAAGGAAGTGGTAACCGATGACAGCGGGCGTTACCTCATCCCTGACTTGCCCAAGGCCAAATACAACGTGTGGGCGCGTGGCTACGGACTGCTGGATTCACCCAAAGTGCAATGCGAGCCGGGCAAGACGGTTGATTTAAAGCCCAGCGTGGCGCCCGACGCGAACGCGGCCGCGGAATACTATCCTGGGAACTATTGGTACGCCCTCCTCAAGGTGCCGGAGAAGAGCGAATTTCCCGGCACCGCTAGCAATGGCATCTCGCCGGGCGTAAAGAGCCAGGCCCAATGGATCCACCTGATCAAGACGGATAGTTGTGAATCGTGTCACCAGCTCGGCAATAAATATACGCGCACGATTCCGCAAATGTTCAGCAACCTCGATCCGCCCCAAGCCTGGTTGCGTCGCGTGCAGTCCGGACAGGCTGGCACGGCCATGATGGGTGGCCTGGGCCAGCTGGGCCCGAAGCGAGCCACGGAGCTGTTTGGCGATTGGACCACCCGGATAAAGAACGGCGAATTGGCTGCCGAGGCGCCTCCACGGCCACAGGGGGTCGAGCGCAACATAGTCATTACCCAATGGGACTGGGCCGATCCGAAGGCCTATCTGCATGATGAGATTGCCACGGACAAGCGCAATCCAAAGCTCAATGCGAACGGGCTCATCTACGGATCGCCTGAGGAAAGCCGCGATTACCTGCCGGTGCTTGACCCGGTGCACAACACCATCGCTCAGGTGAAGGTCCCCTATCGCGATCCGGACACGCCTGGACAGCCCAAGCCGCTGGCAGCCTCAAACTTTTGGGGCGACGAGCCCATTTGGGACACCCACACTACGGTTCATAATCCCATGTTCGACGAGCGCGGGCGCGTGTGGTACACGGCGCGAATCCGC
>QHYR01000198.1 GCA_003223315.1 Acidobacteriota bacterium
GGAGCGATTTGGCTGGAACGCAATGGCAAGCGCGTGCAGAGTTCCGACCTTTCGGCCCTGATCTGGAGCGTTCCCGAAATTATTGCGCAGCTCTCGAAACTCTTCAGATTGACGCCGGGCGACCTGGTTTTTACGGGAACGCCCGCCGGCGTCGGACCCGTACAACGAGGTGAGGTCCTGCACGGGTTCATCGAAGGCGTAGGAGACCTGAGGGTCCGGATAGTGTGAGTAAATGTTTCGCCCTTGACATGGAAATCGCCGCGCACACACAATGCAGCGAGTTTTTCCGGCGTGGTCTCCAGCTTCTGAGTCTGTTGCCGCACACCGCGGAGGAATGGTTATGTTGCCGCATGAACGGGTCCCCTATTCGCCGATCAAAGACCGCCCGCGGCTCGCCTTGCCGGGCGGAGCGCGTCTTGCGGTATGGGTGATTGTTAACGTCGAGGACTGGAATCCGCAGGAGCCGCTGCCGCGGACCGTTCTTACACCGCCGGCGGGTGGTTCCCCAATTCCGGATATCCCAAACTGGGCGTGGCATGAATACGGAAATCGCGTGGGTTTCTGGCGATTTACCGACGTCCTGGATCGCTTTCACATCCGCGCTGCCCTGGCCATAAACGGCTCTGTCATCCAAAAGTATGAGCCGATTGCACGGGCGGCTTTGGAACGCGGATGGGAGTTCATCGGCCACGGTTTCGGCCAGAAAAATATGCAGAAAGTTCCGGATGAACGGGCCGA
>QHYR01000333.1 GCA_003223315.1 Acidobacteriota bacterium
GAACCGCCCGCTGGCGGAGTGAGAACGGTCCGCGGCAGCGCCTCGTGCGGATTCCAGTCCTCGACGTTAACAATCACCCATACCGCAAGACGCGCTCCGCCGGGCAAGGCAAGCCGCGGGCGGTCTTTGATCGGCGAATATGGGACCCGTTCATGCGGCAACATAACCATTCCTCCGCGGTGTGCGATACAACAGACTCAGAAGCGCGAGACGAAGCCGGAAAAACTCGCTGCATTGTGTGTGCGCAGCGATTTCTCTGTCAAGGCGAAAAGATTTACTCACACGATCCGGACCCTCAGGTCTCCTACGCCCTCGATGAACCCGTGCAGGACATCACCTCGTTGTACGGGCCCGACGCCGGCGGGAGTTCCAGTGAAAACCAGGTCGCCCGGTGTCAATCTGAAGAGCTTCGAGAGCTGGGCAATGATTTCCGGAACCTTCCAGATCAGGGCCGAAAGGTCGGAACTCTGCACGCGCTTGCCATTCCGTTCCAGCCAGATCGCTCCCTTCTCAGGATGGCCGATTTTGCTCGCGGGCGCCACGGCCGAGCACGGAGCCGAGTAGTCGAAGGCTTTTCCGACGTCCCACGGCCGGGCCATTTTCTGAGCCTGCAATTGAAGATCACGCCTGGTCATATCGAGCCCCGCTGCATATCCGTATAGGTGGCTCAGTGCGTCTTCGACTGGAATGTCCGTGCCGGCTTTGTCTACCGCGGCGACCAGCTCGAACTCATAATGCACGTCGCGGGAAGATGAAGGATAGGGGAAATCTCGCCCTTCCGGCAGCAAAGCATGGCCCGGCTTGAGGAAAAAGAACGGTGGCTCACGCTCAGGATCATGGCCCATTTCCCGCGCGTGGTCGGCATAATTGCGTCCCACGCAGAAGATTCGATTTACCGGGAACAGGTCCGCCGTTCCTAATACTGGCAGTGCAGGTATAGGTTCAGGCGCAATGACGTAAGCCATCAGTTTCCCCCTTTGGGTAGGGCGTTAAGGGTGTGCTCCGAAAAGTTGGTTGCAGACCGCAGGTTAACTCGTAGCTTATGCTCGGCCACAGACTCGTATGACAGAGTTGGAGTATGCTCGGAGCAGTGCGACGCGAAAGAAGGAGAATACCATGAACCGATTGCTGCTTGGATTACTTGCCATTGCCGGAACTGCTTTGTGGCTGTTCACCGGAGCGAATCTCCACTCGGCTCCGCAGCGGTCCTCCTCGCCCGCCCAATATCTGGAAGGAGACGCTTACCAAAAGGCTCGCGCTTTTTCACCCTCAGTAATCACCAGAGGCGGGAGAATTATTTGGTTAGCGGGCCAAACCGCTACCCAAGATCTCAACGGCAAGTCGCTCCTGGGCGACTTTCAGGGCCAGGCACGAACCGTCTTCGCGCTGATGGACCGCACCTTGAAACGCGATGGAGCAAGCCTGCAGAATCTGGTGAACATGACTGTTTTTATCAATGACCCTCGTAATGGCGACCAGTTGGTCAAGTTGCGCCAGCAGTTTTTTCCGGACGGTAAGTACCCGGCAAGCACGATGATTACGGTTTCAGATTTCGCGCAGCCGGGAATGCTGATCGAAATTCAAGGTGTGGCCGTCGTCGGCGAGTAAATTCCACCGATTTGCTTCTCTTACCATTGCGAACATTCTCTTCTCTCGGGTGACGTAACTTCTTCTGTGTAAAAAAGAGAGAGGGTGTAGGTTTTGTTGTGTCGAGCAACAAAATCTCCCGTAAAGGAGCCTACACCCTGATGCGACACGACTATAGCACGGAGCAGTTCCAGGCGTTTCGAGAGGAAGCACGCGAGAGTTTTTGGGGCCAAGTGCGTTGGCGCACCCAGCATGCTTTGCAGCAGTTGCTGGAAGCTGATTCCGAGCAGCAGATGGCCGAGTATCTGGGGCTGGCACGGTACGAACGCAGCGAGGAGCCGGAGGATCGCGTGGACAGCCGCAACGGCTGCTACGAGCGCGATTACGTGACGCCGTTGGGATCGATCCGGCTGCGCGTGCGGCGCACGCGCAAGCGTTCTTTTTTGCCGCGCGGGCTGCAAACGCTGCAGCGGCGGGCTCCGGAGGTGGCCGAACTGATCCGCCAGGCCTTTCTGCGCGGAATCTGGACCAAGAGGTGGAAAAATTCCATCACGCTCCGCTGCAGGATGACTGGGTCTATCTACTGCTGGACGGTGTCTGGCTGAAGGTACGGCGCGCGTTTGGGCCACAGCGCGTGCTGCTGTTGGTGGCCTACGGCGTACGTGGCGATGGCTCGCGGCAACTGCTGGCGTTCACCCGCGCGCGGGCAGAAAGCCAAGCTAGTTGGGAAGCGTTTCTGTGGGACCTGCACGAACGCGGGCTGGCCGGCGGTCAGCTGCAGATGGTGATCAGCGATGGCTGTGCGGGTCTGGCCGCAGCGATCGAGACCATCTATCCGCGGGCTCGTCATCAACGCTGCTGGGTGCACAAGATGCGCAACCTGCGTGACGGCGTACGGCGCCGCGACCAGGCAGCGATCAAACGCGACGCCCAGTGCATCTATCGGGCGCGCAACGCGGCGCAGGCGCGCCGGGCCTTCCAGCGATTCCGGTTCCACTGGCAAACGCAGTATCCCGGATTGGTGCGGCGGCTGGAGCGCGACTTACCCGAACTGCTCACGTTTTTCGATTTCCCGCAGCCTCTATGGCGCAAGCTGCGCACCACCAACGCCATCGAGCGCTGCTTCGTGGAAGTCCGCCGACGCACCCGGCCCATGGTCCTGTTCGTTAACGTGGCCAGCGTGGAGAGAATCATCTATGCGATTTTTCACAGATTCAATCAGCAGTGGCAGAACCGCACCCTCGCTCTTTTTACACAAGCAGCTTGGCGTCATCTTCCGCCCGCCAATTTGACTATTTGACCCTCGCGGTAAAATAGATGTATCGGTCGCGGAGTATCGGACGCGCCCGCCCAGCTCGAGCCTGCGAGATTGGGCCTCGCCGCAGTTGAGCAGTTGGCCGCGTATCGTCCGAGTGGCTGCGTATGCGTTTGGGCCCGAGCGCCGACAATCCTTGCGGGTCTTCGCCAAAAAAACTGAACACCCCCGGCTGCGGGGCCGAACAGAATCATCTTTTTCGAACAAAACGCACGCGCCGCATTCGTCCTCCCATCCCTTCCATGTGCAGATACCTAGACGTCCGCGGGAACTCTCCTAGAATGAACACTTGCACAAAAAGGGGGTGGGGGGTATCCGACTATTGGCCATTGTATTCAGAGGCGCTCCGTTGTATTTTGCCGCTCGCGGCGGAACCCAAAGCGATTCCAATCAGCAATCACGTCCGGGAGGCGGCACGTGCCATTGAAAACGGCAGGCTACTTTTCATCAGTTCTGGCGTTCCTCCTGATTCTGAGCGTCGCCGGCCGGCCTGCTCAGAACCATGAGTCCCAGCGCGGCAGCACGAAAGCACCGCTCAAACTCATTGGGGTTATCGGCATCCCGGGCAATCCCCTCTTGAGCTCCGACATTGCCTGGGTGGATTCCGGGACCAAGCGATTTTACCTTTCCGACCGATCCAACTTCGGCATCGACGTCATCGATGCCCAGAGCAACCTGTTCGTGGGCCGCATTACCGGTTTCGCGGGTCCGGGCAACGCTACGCCCCCACCCCCAAACGGTCAGGGACCGAATGGCGTCCTGGTGACCCCCGGCAAAAAAGTCTGGGCTGGCGACGGCAATAGCACGGTACAGGTGGGAGACGTGGATTCGGGTTCGCCGAACTATCTCAAAATCATACGGTCCATCAGCACGGCAATTCCTGAGTGTGGCTCGCACTGCGATCGCGCGGACGAAATTGGATACGACGACGCTGACCACCTCATTTTGGTGGCGAATAACCAGCCGCTCACTGCGAACGCCACGAGTCCGCAGACCCGATCCAATCCCTATGCGACCTTCATCTCTGCGGAGAATTATCAGGTGCTCGGCCATGTCACGTTTGAGGGCGCCACGGGCTTGGAACAGCCGTTGTGGGTACCCGACCTGCGTCGTTTCTTCATTACCGTGCCGGGCTATCGAAATAACGGGGGGAGCAACGGCGGATTTGGGGAAATTGCGGTGATCGATCCTAAGAGCATGAAAGTGGAAAAGACATTTAAGCCCGGCGATTGTCACGCTAGTGGCGAGACTCTGGGGCCTTCACACCACGTATTGGTAACTTGTGGGGGGCCGGTCGTCATGAATGCATCCGATGGCGCGATTATTTCCAGAATTACTCAAATTGGCGGCGGTGACGAGGATTGGTACAACCCGGGCGACGGCCGGTTTTACTTCACCGCAGAAGATAAGAGCACTCCGCCCGTGGACTCACTGGGCGTCGTAGACGCTCAAACGGGCGCGTGGTTGCAAAATGTCACCGATCCAGGTGGCCGGCAAGCTGTAGCCCTAGCTGAGAATAATCATATTTTTACGCCGGTGCGAGTTATACCGGCCATGGTCAAAGACCCTTCCACCGACAACACGACATGCGCGCAGTTTGGGTTCAAGGGCACGGGTTGCATCGCCGTCTTTGCTCACTCCGGTGAAGTGAGGAATCAACAGAAGTAAATTCTTCATAACGAATGGGAAGTGCTATCTTTCTAAATTAATGCTCGATGGGAGGTCGCAATGAAAGAACGTGACAAAGCAAAGATTGCCGAGTCGGCAGGTGGGTTCGCAGCGGGAAACGGTCTTCTTGACCGGCGCTCATTGCTGCGCGCCGGGGTTTTGGCTGCCGGGATAGCTGGCATTGGCGCGGGTATTGCTCGAGCGGCCGAAAATGTTGGAGCGGATGCGCCCGAATGGATGAAGACTCCCGGGCGCTCCTTTTCGCCCTACGGCATGCCTTCCAAGTGGCAGGAGAAGGTGCAGCGTTCCTTTACGCTCCTTCCCGGACGTCCAGGAACAGGCACATCGCGAACCCCACTGCATCTGCTCGAAGGTACCCTCACACCCAATGGATTGCATTTTGAACGTCACCACAACGGTATTCCCGATATCGACCCGAACCGTCACGAATTGGTGATTCACGGGCTAGTCAAGAGACCGCTGGCTTTTTCCGTGGAAACGCTCATGCGCTATCCCATGGAGTCGCAAATTCACTTCGTCGAATGCTCAGGCAATAGCGGATCGTTCAATCAGCGGGAGCCGCAACAAACCACGGCAGGGGGCCTCAATGGTCTTATATCTTGTTCTGAATGGACGGGGGTTCGGTTAGCCACGCTTCTGGGGGAAGCGGAAGTAAACCGCGAGGCGAAATGGGTTATTGCCGAGGGCGCGGACGCGGCGGCAATGAGCCGCAGCGTGCCGCTGGAGAAATGCCTGGATGACGCCATGATTGCGCTCTATCAAAACGGAGAAGCGATTCGTCCCGAACAAG
>QHYR01000200.1 GCA_003223315.1 Acidobacteriota bacterium
AGCGCGGCGATGAAGACGTGGGCCGCGATACCCTGATGTTCCAGCGCATCGATGGCGTGGCGGAGAACTTCCATACCGAGCAGAATCGGGAACTGCTCGAAAAGCTGTCTTCACAGACCGGGGGACACTATTGGCAGCCGCAGGAACTCTCCAAGCTCGCCAACGAAATTCCCTATTCCGAGGCCGGCATCACGATTCGCGACGCCAAGGACCTTTGGAATATGCCGGTGATCTTTATTTTGATTCTGCTGCTGCCGTCATCGGAATGGCTTCTGCGTCGGAAGTGGGGGCTCGTGTGAAAACGCGCTTGCGGCTCGGCTTGGGTTTGCTTTGCATTTTCCTGTCGGGCCTGAGCGCTCGTGCGGCCACGTACTACGTCACCATCGCCGGACTGGGCGGCGAGCCCGATTACGAGCAGCGCTTCGAGGGTTTGGCCAACGATCTGGATAAGCTGCTCAAGGATTCCGGCGGCAATCTTCGCGTCTATACCCTCTTAGGAAAGGACGCCACACGCGCACACATCAACGACATTTTTGCCACGCTGGCGCGCGAGGCTAAAGCCGAAGACGATCTGGTGGTCATTCTCATCGGCCACGGCTCTTTCGACGGCGCCGAGTATAAATTCAATCTGCCCGGTCCGGACATTTCTGGAACCGAGCTGGCGAGTCTGTGTGACAAGATCGCCGCCAAGCGGCAACTGATCGTCAGCACGACCAGCGCCAGTGGAGGTGCCGTGCCGGCCCTCAAGAAATCAGGCCGGGCGATCATCACGGCAACCAAGAGCGGCACGGAAAAGAATGCCACGGTCTTTGCGCGGTATTGGATCGAGGCGCTGCGCGATCCAGCGGCCGATGTGGATAAAAATGAAGCCATCAGCGCGCTCGAAGCGTTTCAATTCGCGGAACGCAAAACGGCGGAGTTCTACGAGTCCCAGAAGCGGCTGGCCACCGAGCATCCTCAATTCGAGGACACCGGCAAAAGCGATCCGGTGCGGGCGCCCTCAACGGAGAGCAATGAAGGGCTGCTCCTCTCGACTTTTACTCTGGTGCGCATCGGCGAAGCCCAGAGAGCGGCGGCCGATCCGGCCAAGCGCGACTTGCTGGCCAAGAAAGAAGCGCTCGAACAAAAGATCGATAAGCTGAAATACGAAAAAGCGGCCATGCCCGAAGATGAGTACAAAAACCAGCTTACGGCCACTCTGGTGGAATTGGCCCGCGTACAACAGGAGCTCGAGAAGTGAGCGGAAAGGCCCAAGCCTCGATTTTGGCTGCGGCGCTGGCGGCTGCCCTCAGCGGCGCGAGCTTCGCCCGCGCGGCCGCGCCCGAAGAATGCCAGACGCTGCGCAAGCATGGGCATAATGATCAGGCCAACACATGCTTTGAGTCCCTGACCCAGGCGCGTGAACCGGCCATTCGCGCCGAAGGCTTCTGGGGCCTGGAGATGTATCAGGAGGCAAACAACGAATTTCGCACCGCGGTCGCTCAGTCGCCGGCAAACGCGAACTGCCGGGTCCGCTGGGGGCGACTGCTGCACGAGCGCTTTAATAATAAGGACGCCGCCGATCTCTTCCAGGAGGCCATCCAGCGCGATCCCAAAAACGCGCAGGCTTATCTTGGGCTGGCTCTGGTGAGCGCCGATGGCTTCGATAACAAGGCCGTTGAGGAAGCGAAAAAAGCGATCGAGCTCGATCCCAAGCTCGTCGAAGCGCACGAGTTGATGGCCAACCTGGCGCTGGAAGATTCCGATACCAAGGCCGCCGGGGCGGAAGCTGACGAGGCACTGAAGATTTCGGCCGAAGCCCTCGACGCCATGGCCATTCATGCCGCCATCGAAGTGCTGGCCGACCGTTCTCCCGATGCCTGGCTGGCGAAAGTGCGGCAGGTGAATCCGACGTACGGCGAAGCCTACGCTCTCGTGGCACACCATCTGACACTGAACATGCGGTTCCAAGACAGCGTGGCCTATTATCGCAAGGCCATCGAAGCTGATCCCAAATTGTGGTCGGCGCACTCGGAATTGGGCATCCAGCTGATGCGCTTCGGGGAAACCAATGAACCGCTCCAGCAACTCGAGATGTCCTACGACAATGGCTATCGCGACGCTGCCACCGTAAACAGCCTTCGCCTGCTCGATAGTTACAAAAACTTTCTTACCTTCAAAGACGACACCACCATTATCAAGCTGCACAAAAAAGAAGCAGAACTGTTGCTCCCTTACGTTCGCGCCGAAGTGAAGCACGTGATTGCCGCCTACGAAAAAAAGTACAAGATGAAGCTGCCGGGACCGGTACAAGTGGAACTCTATCCGGATCATGAAGACTTTGCCGTGCGCACCTTGGGGATGCCGGGCCTCGGCGCGTTGGGCGTCACCTTCGGCGAGCTACGAATTCTCGTGTGCCCCGTTGGTTTACCGAGGGGCTCGCGGTACACGAGGAAACGAACGTCTCGCCCGAATGGGGCGACCGCGTTTCGCCGGAAATTCTGATCGCCATTCGCGATAAGAAATTGCTGCCGGTTGCGGAACTCGATCGCGGCTTTATCCGTCCGGAATATCCCAGCCAGGTGATCGTCTCCTATTTCCAGGGGGGGCGCATTCTGGATTACATCAAAGACCGGTGGGGCGACGACAAGATCCTGGACATGGTGCACTCGTATGCCCAACTGAAGACCACGCCCGAAGCCATACAGCAGAATCTCGGAATGTCTCCGGAGGAGTTCGACAAAGCCTTTATGGAGTGGCTGTACAAGGATCTCGGCAAAACCGCCGCTTCTTTCGACGAATGGCGCAATCGCCTGAAAGAGCTGGCCGAAGCCGCCAAAGCTAAAAACTGGGACGAAGTACTCGCCAAAGGCGACGCCGTGCGCCAGATGTATCCCGATTACGTGGAAGGCGCCAATCCCTACGAGTTTCTCGCCGAAGCCCATATCGCCAAAGGAGACAAGAAAGCCGCGGCTGAAGTGCTCACAGAATATGAAAAGATTGGCGGGCGCAGCCCAGAGGCGCTAAAAGAACTCGCTTCGCTGGAGCAGGAAGCAGGCGATCCGAAGGATGCAGCCGCGGCCCTGGAGCGCATCAATTATATTTATCGCATGGACGAAGAGCTGCACCGGAAGCTTTGCGACGTGTGGTTTGATGAGAACAATCCGGCCGCCGACGTACGCGAGTGCAATGCCGTTCTGGCCATGCACCCCTTGGATCAGGCCTCCGCACAATTCGACGTAGCCAGGGCTTATTTCGCCGCGGGCCAACAGGATCAAGCCCGCGATCATTTGCTCGCGTCGCTGGAGGCCGCGCCCGGTTATCGGCCGGCTCAGAAGTTGCTCTTACAGCTCGAGGACTCCCAGAAAGGAAAATGAACAGTGGCCACGCTCGCTGAACTGAATCTGGACTCGGTAGAACTGAAAAGGCGCGTCGAACGTTTTCAATCCGTGCGCGACGCTATTCTCGCTCAGGTTCGGCAAGTCATCGTCGGCCAGGAAGAAGTGCTGGATCAGATTCTCACCGCCTTGTTCGTCGGCGGCCATTGTCTCATCACCGGGCTTCCCGGCACGGCCAAGACCCTCATGGTTCGCACCATCGCCCAGACGCTCGGTCTGGTCTTCCGTCGCATCCAATTTACGCCGGACTTGATGCCCTCCGATATCACCGGGACGGACATCATTGAAGAAGACCCCACCACGGGTCATCGGCGATGGACCTTCGTTCCCGGTCCGATCTTTGGAAATATTGTGCTGGCCGACGAAATCAACCGCACGCCGCCCAAGACTCAGGCCGCTCTGCTGGAAGCCATGCAGGAGCTTTCCTGCACGGTTCGCGGGAATCACTACCAGTTGCCCTCGCCATTCTTTGTTCTGGCCACGCAGAACCCCATCGAGCTCGAGGGCACTTATCCGCTGCCGGAAGCGCAGCTCGATCGCTTCCTGTTTAATACGGTGCTGGATTATCTCAGCGCCGAACACGAAATCAAGGTGGTGGACCTGACCACGGCGACATGCGTGGCGCACGTGGAGGCGGTCACCAATGCGGAAGAGATTCTGGATTTCCAGCAACTAGTGCGCATGGTGCCGATCGCCGATACGCTTGCGCGCTACGTGGTGGACTTGGTGCGCGCGACACGGCACCACAGCGGTCAGGCGCCCGATTTTGTCGTGAAATACGTCAACTACGGAGCCAGCGTGCGCGCCGCGCAATTCATCGTGCTGGCGGCAAAGGCGCGTGCCCTGGCGCGCCGCCGCTATCACGTGACCTACGATGACATCACGTCGCTGGCCATCCCTGTTCTGCGCCATCGTATCTTGCTGAACTTCCACGCGGAATCCGATCGCATCGATTCAGACCAGATCCTGCATCGACTGCTCGAGAGCTTCCCGCCGCCATCGGGAGCCTGACGTGCAGCGATTTCTCGACCCAGCCGTTCTAGCGGGCATCTCCGGACTTGACCTGGTGGCCAAAACGGTCGTCGACGGATTCGTCGCCGGCCTGCATCGCTCGCCGGATTTCGGCTTCAGCCAGGAGTTCGCCGAATATCGCGCTTACAGCCCCGGCGACGACCTGCGTCACGTCGATTGGAACGTCTTTGCTCGCACCGAACGCGCCTACCTGAAACGCTACCGCGGCGAAACGAACACCCTGCTGACCGTGCTCCTCGATGCCAGCAGCTCCATGAACTATTCGTCGCACAAGGTCAGCAAAATGGATTACGCGCGCTACGTTGCGGCCTCGCTCTTTTACCTCACCACGCAGACCCAACGCGACGCCGCCGGCCTGATCGTCTTTGACGACGAAGTGCGTACCTATATCCGCGCTTCCACCCGCCAGGGTCAGCTTTACCGCTTGCTGAGCGGCCTGGAAAATGCCGAGCCCCGCGCGCGCACCAATTACGCGAAACCCCTGCTCCACTTCCAGAATTTCCTACGCAAGCGCGGCATGGTGGTGGTGATCTCGGATTTCTTCGAGTCCCCGGAGACCATCGTCCGCACCATCGAGCCGCTGCGCTACCACGGAAACGAAGTCGTGCTCTTCCACGTGCTCGACCCCCAGGAACTGAAGCCTGAGCTCGACGAGCCGGTCTTGCTGATTGATATGGAGACTCAGGAGAGCCTGGAAGTGACGCCCGAGTACGGTCGCGAAGAATATCGCACCAAGGTGCAGTCTCACATCACGCAATTGAAGGACCGCACGCGCGCCGCGGGCATGGATTATCACCTGCTCGTTACGTCCAGTCCACTCGACGGAGCGTTGCGGGAGTACCTGACGCTTCGTCAAAGGAGACGTTGATGGGTTTTCTGGCGCCGTGGTTTCTTGCCAGTGCGGCGGCTGTGGGATTGCCAATCTACCTTCATCTCCTACGGCGCCACAGAACCACGCCTCTTCCCTTCAGCTCGCTGATGTTCTTTGAGCGGCGCACACAGAGCTCCATCAAGCACCGCCGCTTGCGCTATCTGCTTCTGCTCGCATTCCGCCTGGCGGTGATTCTGCTGCTGGCGCTGGCTTTTGCGAATCCTTTCATCGAGCGCTCCGCTGCGAGCATGAGCGGTGAGAAGCTGGATTTGCTCGTCATTGATGACTCTTTCAGCATGCGCGCGGGAACGCACTTGGCGGACGCCAAGCGCGACGCTCTGGCGTTCCTCGAAACGCGCAAGCCTTCCGAGCGCGCCCAGATAATGGCGCTGGGCTCTCAAGTCCACGTGCTGACCGAACCGACGCAGGATTCCGGCGTGCTTCGCTCCGCCGTGAACAGTATTCAGCCGGGAGATACGCGAGCGAGCTTTGGCGAACTCGCGGGCACCCTGCGTTCCATGACCGAGACGGTGCATACGCCCATCGAGTTGCACCTTTTCAGCGATATGCAGCGAAGCGCGATGCCCGCGAGTTTTGCGGAAATGGCGCTCCCCGCAAATGTCTCCCTGGTGCCGCACCCGCAAGCCAGAGGCCCGGAACCGAATTGGACGGTCGAAAGCGTCAGCGCGCCGGGCGAAGTGTTCGACCCCAAGAAATCGCGCGTACAGGCGGTGATCTCCGGCTATCACACGCCGGCGGCGAAAAAGACCGTTTCGCTGGTGGTAAACGGAAAGGCCATCGCCACGCAAACGGTGGACGTTCCGGCCGAAGGGCGGGCCAGCGTGGAGTTTTCTTCTCTCGACGTTCCCTACGGCCTTACGCGTTGCGAGGTGCGCATCGACTCCGCGGATTCTCTGCCCGCCGATGATGCCAGCCTGTTTGCGGTGAAGCGCTCCGACCCTCGCAAAGTGCTTTTTGTCTACGAATCGAACGATACGCGCTCGCCGCTTTACTTTCGCGCCGCGCTGACCTCCGCCGCTGAATCTGCCTTCAATCTGGAGACGGCAACCGTGGACCGCGTGGCCAACGTGCAGCCCGCCGGCCACGACTTCGTGGTCCTCTCCGACGTGGCGTCGCTGCCCGCCTCATTTGAGAATGCGCTCACGAACTACGTCAAAGCCGGCGGCAGCGTGTTCATAGCGGCGGGCACTTCCGCGGCGCGCCATCCGCGCATTCCCATCTTCGGCGATACGATCGCCGATTCTCGCTACTACTCCCGTGAAGGCGCGCGCTTCCTAACCGTGGGCGAGATGGACCCCTCATACCCGTCCGTCCAGAAAGCAAACCGCTGGACCGGCGTTAAATTCTATTTCGCCGTGCGCGTAGCCGGAACGGATGCGCGCGTGGCCGCCCGCTTGACCGACCAGACGCCGTTGCTGCTGGAAAAAAAGATAGGGGAAGGCCGGGCGCTGTTGTTCGCTTCGGGCCTGGACAACTTCACCAACGATTTCCCGCTGCACCCGGTTTTTATTCCGTTTATTGATCAGACGGCCCGCTACCTTTCGGGAATGGAAACGCGCGCCGGGTCGCGAATCGTGGATTCTTTCCTTGAACTCCGCACGGCCAAGGAGCAGTCTGTAGGAGTGGAAGTCATCGATCCGGATGGCAAGCGGCCGCTTTCTCTTAGAGAGGCGACCGCCGCGCAATCCTTCCAGCTCACCCGGGCAGGTTTTTACCAGCTCCGCCTGGCCAATGGGCGCCAGGATCTGGTCGGGGTGAATGCGGACCGGCGCGAATCCGACCTCGACGAAATCCCCAAGGACATCCTGGCACTTTGGACGGGGAACGCGGGCAACGCGGCTCAGGAAGCCTCCAGCGGCACTGTGGCGCAAGACCAGAAAAAACCCTACAGCCTCTGGTGGTATGCCGTGCTCCTATTGTTACTGGTGGCCATTGCGGAATCCCTGCTTTCGAGTCAATATTTGACGATGTCGCGGGAGCAGCCATGAATACTCGGGACTACCTGGACTCCTATATCAAGCGATTGCAGAGGCGCTTGCGCATTGGCGCCGTGCTGAGGGGAACCGCGATCTTTACGTCGGCTGCGCTCGCCTTGACGGTCGTTCTCGTCCTGGTTGCCAATCACTTCGTCTTCGCCTCATGGACTTTGACGGGTTCGCGTGTGGTGTTGCTGCTCTCGCTGGCTTTGGCGATTGGGTTTGGCTTGGCCCTTCCATTGTATGGACTCAATCCGCGCCGCGCCGCCGGTAAGGCTGAAAGCGTCTTTCCGCAATTCGAGCAGCGGCTGGTGACTTATGCCGAACGGGATGCAACAAAGAAAGAGCCATTCATCGACCTGCTGGCCGCCGACACGCTGGACATTTCGCACAGCGCTGAGGCAAAGCAACTCGTTCCAGACACGACGCTGCTGGCATCGCTGGCGATTGGTTTGGCTTCCCTGGGAGTGCTGGTGTGGCTGGTGCTTGCCGGGCCTGGCTACCTCGGCCATGGTGCTGCACTGATATGGACCGGCGCCGGGCACGTCGCCGGCCCTCTCTATGAATTGCGGGTGTCGCCGGGGGACGCCGCGGTTCGGCGCAATTCCGACCAGTTGATTACGGCCCAATTGGCCGGCCTGCAGACGAATAATGCGCGTCTCTACGCGCGCTTCCAGAGCACCTCCAAATGGGAGCAGGTAGCCATGCAGCCGCAGCCGGGAGGCTCGGGATTCCGATTCCTGTTCGCGGGTTTGCCCGAGGGCGTCGAATATTACGTCCAGGCGGGCCCGCTGCAATCGCGACATTTCAATTTGAAGGTGGTTGACCTGCCCACGGTCAAGCAAATTCGCGTGACCTACCGCTTTCCCTCCTGGACGGGACTGAAGAACCAGGTCGAAGAACACGGCGGCGATCTGCGTGCCGTGGAAGGCACCGACGCCGACCTGGAAATCCTCATGGATCGCCCGATGCGCAGCGGCAGCCTCATCCTTGACGATAAGCAAGTCAAGTTGGGGGGCGGCGACGGCAATGTGTACAAGGGCACCGTGCACATCGATAAGGATGGGCAGTATCACGTGGCCGCCAACGAACAGGGCGAGACTCTGCGCATCTCCGACGACTTCTTTATCGAGGCCCGCAAGGCAAATCCGCCGGAAGTTCGCCTCCTCAAGCCGGGCGGGGATTACCGCGCCAGTCCCATCGAGGAGGTTACCGTCGCGGTGAATGCCGACGGCGAGTTCGGTCTCCACGATGTCGCTGTGCATTATTCCGTCAATGGCGGTGAGGAAAAAACCGTCAGCATGCTGAAGGAAAAAGGCGCCAAGCAGGTGGACAACTCTACGGTCCTTTCGCTCGAGGATTTCAAGCTCGTGCCCGGCGATGTGGTCAGCGTCTACGCGACCGCCAAGGATGCCCGCTCCGAATCGCGCACCGATATGTTCTTCATCCAGGCTGATCCCTTCGAGCGCCAATTCTCGCAATCGCAACAGGCGGGCGGCGGAATGGGCGGTGGAGGAAGCTTCGGCCAAGGCGATCAGACCGACATTTCGCAGCGCGAAAAGGAGATCATCACCGCGACCTTCAAGCAGAAAGGTGATAACGACAAGAAACCCTCGAAACAGGAATCCGTGGAAAATGGCAAATTCCTCTCCGGGGTGCAAGCCAAGCTGCGCGATCAAGCCCTCTCGCTGGCCGGCCGCCTGCAACGGCGGGAGCTGAGCGACGCGAATCAGGAGTTCAGCGATTTTGAGAAGGACATGACCGCGGCCGCGGCGGCGATGGCCCCCGCTGCGGTGAAGTTGCAGCAGCAGAAGTGGAGCGACGCGCTGCCAGACGAACAGAAGGCGCTGCAGCACCTGCTTCGCGCCGAAGCCACCTTCCGGGAGATTCAGGTGGCATTCGGAGCGAGAGGAGGCGGAGGCGGGGCTGGCGCAGCGGGCCGCGATCTCTCCAGCCTCTTCGACCTCGAACTGGATACTGAGAAGAACCAGTACGAGACCGGCCAAACAGCCAATTCCGCAAACCAGCGCGCGCAGGAAATTGATGAAGCGCTGCAAAAGCTGGAACAGTTGGCCCGCCGCCAGGAAGAACTGGCGCAGCAGCAACGCAACAATCAGAGCTATCAGCAGCGCTGGCAAGAAGAGATGCTGCGGCGCGAGGCCGAAGAACTGCAGCGGCAAATCGAACAACTGGCCCGCAACCAGCAACAGCAACAGGGCAATCAACAGGGAAATCAGCAGAGCGGCCAGCAAGGCGGACAATCGCAGAGTGGCCGTGCCGGCGCAAATGGCCAGCAGGGCGCGAATGGCACGCCAAACGCCCAGGCATCCGCTGATAACCGCATGCAGGAAGCTCTCGATCGATTGCGCCAGGCTCAGGAAGATATGGCCCGGGCGGCTTCGCAGGGTCAGCAAAATGATGCCGCGGCGCGCCGCGCCGCCGAGCGCTTGCAGGAGGCTTCCAACCTGCTGAGCGGACTGCAGCAGCGAGAAGCGTCCCAGCAGATGGACGCGATGGCCCGCGAAGCGGACCGCCTTCAAAAAGAGGAGCAGGATCAGGAAGCGCGCATGAGGCAGATGTTTGCCCACGGCAATACGGCGGATGGCCTAAATCAGAGTGGCGAGCAATCCAGGCTCGCTGACGATCGTCAACAGACCGCCGACGCGCTGGGCCGGCTCGAAAAGCAGATGCAGGAGGCCGCTCGGGGTCTCGGCGGCACCCAGCCGAATTCCGCCGGCAAATTGCGCGAAGCCCTCGGCGGCATGGAGCAGGATGACCTGCAGAACCGCATGAAGAAGAGTGCGGAGTGGATTCGCCGCGGAATCGATCCCACCCAAAATGGCAGGGATACCACCATCCCCAATGGCATGCAGCGCCTGGATGATCAATTGCATCAGGCGCAACAAGCCTTCAACCGCCAGCAGCAAAATCCGCAGGAAGCCCTCAACCAAATCGAGCGGCTTCGCAACCAAATGGAAGCCCTGGCGCGCGGCATGAGCAATGCCGCTGGCCGGAACGGGCAGCCGGGCCAGCAGGGGCAACGGGGGCAGCGGCAAACAGATCAGCTCGGCAGAAATCAGGGCGGCCAACCTGGTCAGGCTGGTCAGCCCGGTCAGTCGGGACAAGGCAACAGCCAGACAGCCGGAGGCAACAGCTCGCCAGGCTCACCGAATGGCGGTCCGAATGGAGGGCCAATTGGCGGCCCGCGCGGAGGTACCTGGGCCGGTGGTTACGGCCCGATCGATCGCCAGTGGTATGGCGGCGACACCGGAGGCTATTGGCCGCAGGGACACGAAACGCAGCCAGTGCCGTCCACGCCGGAAGAAATTCAGCGCGCTTACCAGGAAGCCATGCGCGAGTTGAACGCGCTGCGTCAAAGCTTCCAGGGACAGCCGGCGCCTTTGGCTGACCTGCAGGAATTGATTCACGAAATGCAACGTCTCGATCCCAGCCGCTTCCCGGGAAATCCGGCCATGCTCCAGGAGCTGCACGATCAGGTGCTCACCAGCGTGGATAAGCTCGAACTGCGGCTGCGGCGACAAGAGGACGATAGCGAGGCCGGGCAGATTCGCAGCGGCGATTCGCAGCCGGTTCCGGCGGGATATCAGGATTCGGTGGCGGATTACTTCCGTCGCCTGAGCAAGAATCCCAGCAACAATCCCTACACGCGCAGCGATCTCGCGGCGATATTCGTACGCAGCCCACCCATCCCGCGAACACGCGGCATGCGCAGGGGACGCGGAGCGCAAGCTTTCCCGCTGAGCCGCCCCTTTAAGCTTTTACTTCCGATGCTATAGCCTCGCCCACTTCCTTCGTCCGCGCTTTGCCGCCGATGTCGGCGGTGCGCGGCCCGGCCCCCCCCAGAACTTTTTCGATGGCGCGCTCGATCGCGCTGGAAGCAGAAGATTCGCCCAGATGCTGCAACATCATGGCGCCGGACCAGATTTGGCCGATGGGATTGGCTATGCCTTTGCCCGCGATATCTGGCGCGGAGCCATGCACGGGCTCGAACATGGAGGGAAATTTTCGCTCAGGATTGAGGTTCCCCGAGGGCGCGATTCCAATCGAACCGACCACTGCAGGCCCCAAATCGGAAAGGATATCGCCAAAAAGATTGGAACCCACCACCACGTCAAACCAGTCCGGATGCCGCACAAAATGGGCGCTCAGAATATCAATATGAAACTGATCGGTACGGATGTCCGGATATTCTTTCGCAACGGCGGCGAACCGTTCATCCCAAAAAGGCATGGTGTAGATGATGCCGTTTGACTTCGTCGCTGAAGTGACGTGGCGCCGCCGGGTCTTGGCCATCTCAAAAGCATAACGAATGATGCGGTCACAACCGCGGCGCGTGAAGACGGACTGCTGCACGGCAAATTCATCTTCCGTGCCGGAATAGAGCCGCCCGCCGATATTGGAGTATTCGCCCTCGTTATTCTCGCGCACGACGACAAAATCGATTTGGCCCGGAGCAAAATTCTTTACCGCGGGCTCGATCCCCGGAAGCAGGCGCACCGGCCGGACGTTGGCGTACTGCTGGAACTGGCGGCGAATCGGAATCAGCAGGCCCCATAACGAGACGTGATCGGCCACGCTCGGGTGGCCTACCGCGCCCAGAAAAATCGCATCGAAGGGCCGAAGCTGCTCCAGTCCGTCTTCCGGCATCATGCGGCCGGTTTTCAGATAGCGCTCGCAACTCCAGTCGAACTCTTTCCAGGAGAGCGAAAAACCGAAGCGGCGCGCCGCGGCCTCGGCGACGCGAATGCCTTCCGGCACTACTTCCTTGCCAATGCCATCGCCGGGAATGGTAGCGATTTTGTAGCTTCGCGAAGTGGGAGCGGTCATCCGGCGGCCGTTAGGCAGTCAGCAAACCGGTCAGCTTGCTCATATCGGGCGCGGTCTCTAGCGCTTTGGCGAAATTGATCACGCCTTCGGCCTTTTCCTTCGGCCATTTCGCGAATTCGGCGCAGCCTCTGAATTTATCGGCTACTTCCTCGAAGCTCATGGGATTCGCCGGGCTGCCTTTGGCAAAATCGGCGCGCCCCGGAATGACTCTGCCGTCTTTCAGGTGCACTTTCAGGATGCTGGTCATTTTATCGTAGCCCGCCGCCTCCGCTTCCGGATCGACATAAAAGTTCACGCGCTTGATCATCTCCCGAACATCGGGCCGCTGAACCACGGCGTCCGTATATTCATTCAAGCCGGCCTTGCGGCCGAGAAGCAGGATGCTCAAGCCAAATTCCATGCTGAACTTGGCCTGCAGCCCGGTCATCGGTTGGTGGTGATACAACGTGGTGGTGAGGTTGTGGCTCGTGCCGATATCGATTTTCTCCACGTCTGAGGGCTTGAGGTCGTATCTGCGGATCAACCCCAGCATTTCGCCCATGGCGGGATGCGTCAAAGAGCCCGAAGGAAATGGCTTGATGGAAACTCCGGGAGAGGCCAAGGTCCACGGGTTGCCGAGCCGGTTCACGATGGAGCCCGGATCGAATCCGCCGCCGGCAGCCTGAAAGAAACCGAGCGCTCCTTCCAGGATGTCGGGAGCAGCGGTCCAGCCCAGCGCCGCAAGATCCACGGCCACGGTGCCGTTCTCAGCGGCGTGCCCGGCGTGGAAAGGCTTGGTCATGGAGCCGAAATTGTCGCGCAGTCCTCCGCCCTCTGCCGCCGCCACGCCCAGGGCATATGCCGTCTTCTGTGCATCAAGGCCGCGCAACTTGGCGCAGGCCGCCGCGCTGCCAAACGAGCCGCAGGTGCCGGTGGAATGAAATCCGTCATTGTAGTGGCGGGGATCGATCGCTTCGGCGATTTTGGACTCGACTTCCACGCCAAGGTGATACGCCAGCATGAAATCCTTGCCGGAGCGCTGGGTGAGCTCGCAGATGGCGAAGGCGGGAGTGAGCGTAGTGACGCTCGGATGGGTCAGCAAGCCGTAGACGCGATCCTTGGCCACGGCAAGCTGCGTATCGTCGAAATCGTCGGCGTGAATGGAAACGCCATTCGCAAAGGCGGCAAACCGCGCCGGCGCCTTCATGCCCGAGCCGATAATGGCGGCCTTGCCGCTTACTCCAAGCCCCTGCAGGTATTGGTGGACGAGGGGCGCCATCACCGATGCCGAGCCCGCCAGCGCCAGTCCAAAGCCGTCCAGAATGGACTTGCGGCCCAATTCCAGAACGCCGGCGGGAATATCGCCATATTTCGTATTGACGATGAATTCGGAGACATATTTCGTGAGCCCTGGAGCTTGGGGGAAAGGCGTGCTCTCGGCAGGGCGAGGCGATGCGGCCAATCCTTCGCTACTGGCGCTACCTGCCGCGAATGCGGCCATGGCCAGCGAACTCTTGACGAAATCTCGGCGGATCATTGCGGTGCTCCTTCCAGTTTGCGTCCGGTTAGAACTTTAACACTCTAACTGGGCCGGGTGCTATCTCCCCTCCCCCTACCCTTTTTCTGCAAGTGTTCATTCTGGGCGGCTTAAGCCCGGCAAGTTGCAAGTGCGGATTCTACGCGACTTGCAGGTGCCTCGTTTCCTAACGAAAAAGCCATGCCCTCTTGCCGCCGGACGACCGGGATCATGGCTTGCTGAATTCCCTCCCCCTCCACCG
>QHYR01000201.1 GCA_003223315.1 Acidobacteriota bacterium
CACCTTTAGAGGAAAGATTTATACCAGTGGTGTTGCATCGACCGGTTGAGTCGGCACCGTTTCTCGGGACCTGGGAACGGCATAGTTAGACACTCGACCACAATGGCAAGCCACTGATGAAATAACGCACGAAGAGATCAACAGGCTTTGCACGAACCCTCAACCTCGGGAGTTAAGTGTTTCTTAACAAGATCGGTGCCAGATTGACCCGCGGTTTAGCGTGGCCCCGCACGTGCGTCCTGCAGCCGCTGACGGCTGGCAAAGGGTACGGCGGTAGTTGTTCCTTTCGTCGGCTTCGGCCTAACAAACGTGGTTCCCAGCTAGCGTCGGACGAGTGGACACACTGCCGTACACCGTGGAAGAGCTGACGCGGCAGTTCGTCGATGTCACCAACGACGGCGGCCGCATCGCGATCATGTCGGATAAATCCATGGGTTCAGTACGTTGTTGAGATTTCAGGGCGCGCGTTGACAGCGGTGGGCCGCAGGCGTATGGTCGTGCGCAAAGATATATCCGGCTGAGGGATCGTGACGTAGGCATTCATCGTGAACCAACGCGCAATTCACAGCTCCAAAAATGAGCTAGTGACATGCGGAGGACCCAAGATTTTTGCTGTAGTCGCGTCAGCACTTTCCAAGATCTAGTTACCGCTATAGAAAAACAGGAGAAGACTGCATGAAGCGGAGAACATTTCTAAGCAATGGGGCCGCGAGCGGACTGCTTACCGCGGTTGTGCCGGCCATTGCCAGCAGTTCCGAAGGTCGGCCGGCAGCTGCTTCGGGAACTAAAGTCCTTGCGATCTCGACAGAGCGGGCGCCGAAACCCGTGGGGCCTTTCTCACAGGCGACAAAGGCCAATGGATTCATCTTCGTTGCGGGGCAGACTGCGCGCGACCCGCAAACCGGCCAAGTGATCGAAGGGGACATCGGTCTTCAAACGGAACGCGTTATGGAGAACCTGAAAGCCATTCTCGAAGCTGCTGGGTCATCTCTCGATCGGACGCTGAAGACGACAGTGTACCTGAAAGATATGGACGACTTCGATGCGATGGGTAAGGTCTATAGCCGTTACTTTCCTTCACACCCGCCTGCCCGCGCCACGGTCGAAGTATCAAGGTTGCACGGAGGGCGTGTCGAAATTGAACTAGTCGCTCTGGCCTGAGACTCGATCTATTCAGCTCGACAACGAATCAGGCTGCTTGCTTGAACGCAATGGATTTCGGAATCCTTGCCGAGCCTCTGGAGTGGCGCCTCTACCGACCTGAGGTGCGTGACCAGGCTCCCCTCTGTCGCAAATATACAAATTCGACTCCTTCCGCCCGGAACGGAGCAAGCGCACTCGAGGCGATTCCAAAGCTCGCTGCCGAGTCTAGCTTGAAATCGGAGATCCCGCTCAAAACGACGGGCCGACCAGGAGGTGCTTATGCTAACGCGCCGCCAGTTTTCTAAGCTCATTTTCGGATCGGGTGTACTCGTCTCCAGTAACCTCGGGCGTGCGGTCGCGTCTCCTGCCCAGAGTGCGTCTCCAGACTGCGATTTGCTGATCAAGGGTGGCACTGTCGTCGACCCGTCACAGAACCTGCACGAGCCGCTTGACGTGGCGGTCAAGGGTGCCAAGATTCTGGAAGTCTCGCCGAACATCCCCGCGGCTCGGGCCCGCAGCGTTGTCTCTGCCAAAGGCAAGATCGTGACTCCTGGCGTCATAGATGTCCACGTACACGTCTTTGAAGGCATGGGCCCGATTCCGGTGAATGCGGATCTCTACTGCCTGAACCGTGGGGTTACCACGGCGCTAGACACTGGCTCGACGGGTTACGCCGGGATAGCCGGTTTGACCAAATACGTCATCCGGCCCTCAGCTACTCGCATCTATGCGCTGCTGGACATTAATGGCTTCGGAATAATGATGGGCCTGGCGGGGGAATACGCAAACCCCGAGTGGGTGAATTCGCAAGCGACCGCGTGGGCCGCCGAGGAAAACAGGCCCGATGTAGTGGGAATAAAATGCCGGCTTTCTAGAGAAACCACCGGCCCGAATGATCTCGAGGTCCTTAAGAGAGCCCTCGAAGCAGCGAAAATCTCTCGTCTGCCCCTCATGGTGCACATCGGCGATTCGTATTCTCCTCTGTCGGAGATACTCGGCCAGATGCGAAAGGGCGACGTGCTCACTCACTGTTTCAACGGCCGGCCAAACGGAATCCTCGACACAAATGGAAAGGTACGGTCCGAGGTACAGGACGCTCGCGCGCGAGGAGTTTTTTTCGATGTCGCCCACGGCAGCAATAGTTTCGACTTCGACGTAGCGGAGAAGTGCATGCAGCAGAATTTCACTCCCGACACGATCAGCAGTGACCTCGCAGCCACAAGTGTGAACGGACCCACTTTTGACCTGGTCACCACGGCTTCAAAGTTTTTGTTGCTCGGACTGAGCCTCGACCAGGTGATTGAACGAATCACGGTCAGGCCGACCCGTATTTTCGATTTCGCGGCGCAGTTGGGAACTCTTCGGCCGGGCACGGGAGCCGATATAAGCATCCTCGAGGTTCGCGAAGGGAGTTTCCTTTTCACGGACACCGATGGCAAGAAACGTATGGGTCGGCAGAAGCTCCAGAGCGCGGCAACGATTCGCGCGGGGCGGCTCTATGTGAACCGCAGCGAAGACTTGACGAACGCTTAAGGTGTATCCAAGAAAAGAGTGAGAAAAAAGCCGCTGAAGCAGGTCTACTTAGGATTCATGAGGGTACTCCTTTGTAGGCGTTGACTCCGACTCTGGCACAGTGCCAAGCTGATCGAACAGCACAGAGAACCAATGGATGAAAGTTCCATCCGAGCGCGTGTCGTTACAGCTCGGTGGCTAACCTTCGCGAGCGTTGAAGCTTTCACCTTTTTTCTGTTGAGAATTGCGCGAATCGTTTTGCGATCAACGCCCGTCTCTTTGGTTGTTTTTCGGGGCTCCTCAGCTTTGATTGACAGCAGCGGTTGGTGGGTGTAAGGAGTAAGTTCCAAAACAATAGTCCGTAAAGGAGGCGCGTAATGTCATTTTCCTCCAATTCGCTCCCTCCGGCCCCACCAGCCAAGGAAGACAAGTTCTATCGAGCCCGAATTGTTGAGAGAAAGGACTTCTCCCTTGATCTTTGGAGGATTCGCTTAAATCTTGGCGCCGCGTTCCATTTTGCGCCAGGCCAGTATGCAACGCTCGGCGTGCCCACTCCGACGAAACATATTGAGCGTCCCTACTCGATTGTTTCTGCTCCGCACGAAGATTTCCTGGAATTCTTCCTCGAGCTAGTCCCACACGGCGAGCTCACGCCGTTGCTCTATAAACTTCAAGTTGGAGACACACTCACGTGCCGTCGCGTCGCTAAGGGCCGCTTTACACTTGACACGAAGAAAGGGCACAAGAACCACCTATTGCTGGCTACCGTTACCGGAATTGCTCCCTTCGTCAGTTATGTCCGCTCGCTTTATCGCGACTCAAAGAACTCTGTGATTCAGCACAGACTTTTTCTAATTGAAGGCGCTAGTCATTCGTGGGAATTCGGCTATCGCGAAGAGATGGAAAAATTAGCGGCGGAAGTTCCTTGGCTCACCTACATCCCTACGATTAGCCGCCCATGGGATGAACCCGAGTGGCAAGGGGAAACCGGTCGCGTTGAGGACATAATCCGCAAGTACGCTGACTTGTGGACTCTCGACGGCCAGAACGCCACCGCCTACCTATGTGGCCATCCTACGATGATCGAGAATGGGAAGGCTATCCTGCATCGTCACGGCTGGCAGAAGGACAGCCTGAAGGAGGAGGTGTACTTCGTTCCGAGCAATCAATCGGCTCCCAAGAGTACTTGGACTTGGCCATGGCGAAGACACGGGTTAGCGGAGCGTGGTGCTGCATGACCGGTCGGAGCACTGCCAACTTAAACCCCGCTTTTGTGCACTGTCCATGGCAATCGTGAAAGTCGTAGGGTTGCACACCTACCCCGAATGAACACTAAATCTGACCGGCTCAGCTCTGGGATTTATACACAGCTCCTTCTTGGGTAGAAGGTTCTCGATTCTTTTGGCATAGCCATGCAGACTCAATAGTGACCGTGAGAGCGATTACGCTCAGAGGCGTAACCTTCCTCTGGTCAACTGCGCTGTTCTTTCAGGCGGGATTTCCCCCTGGAGACTGAACGGCGAAATAAGCAGGAACATTCGTCCAGATACGAATCGCTGGCCTCGGCTCATCAGCCTTCTCGGCCCATCCTGCAGCCCGATTTGGCAGGATTTTTGGAGGCCAGCGCTACAATTACAATCGCAAACAGCAAGAAATATCGCAGTGATGCGGGTCACACGCAGGAGGCACTCACGGACTAGGAACAGGCGGTAATTTGTGGGCTGCCGCCAACTCCGTAAGGCAGGCCTCAAGACGTTTCTTATCGTTTGAGTCAATCTCAGTAAACTCAATTCCGAGACCACGGCTGCTTTGGTCTCCGACACAATTTACAACGCGACCCAGTGCGGAAAAGTGACTTCCAGAATGTGTAATCTTGAGAACGACTCTGGCGGCCTCCTTGACGGGCATCTCCGTCTTCACAAGACACCCGTATAGACTCAGTGCTCGAACCAAGGCTACTTTCATTCGTCCAGAGTCAAGATCGGTCAGTTCGACGACGCCACCAAGATAGTATCGAGGTGCCCGACGCTTGCCGTGGATTTGGATTGTTTCTGGCATCGTCAGCATTCCCGTCTCATCATGGTAGTCGCCGAAATTCTAGATTAAAGGTATGGCTTCGGCCCAATGAAACGGCATCGCCGCGCTCGGAACTGTTAATAGGAGATGCAGCATCAAGAACACATCGACATTGCTCTGCTCCGTCCGCTAAAACCTCGCTCGGTGACAATCAGCCAGACAAGCAGCCGTGCGTTAAAGGCATGTGACAGATCGAAGTTCGTGCTTCTACACGTCATTGTTAACATCTGTCACCAGTCGAGCGTCATAGGACCAGGCAGGAAAAGGGAAACGAATGCAATGCCATGTGAGACCCGACATTCAGATCATGGATTTGGTGGGGCCGGTGCTGGTTGCCACTTTGTATATTGCCGCGTGCTCGTTCTTCCGAGAACCAAAGCGAAAGAATTTCAATGCGATCATGATTGCAGGCGCGAGCGCGGCCCCGACACTCGATGGCGCGGGGTCGCAGTTGGCTGTCCAAAAAGCGAACTCACGAGATGAACAAGAATTTGGTGGCAACGCGGGAGAAGATTGTTTTGCGGCCCGTGGTTATCGACGGGGAGGGCATGGGATTTCGGCTACGGCGTGGAGGAACTTCCTACCTTTTCCCCAAGAACCCATGCCTCCATAACCTTCCAGTCCGGGTCGTCCCGGGATGCAAATTGTCTCCCTCCGCCGTGGTCCTCGGCGCCGCCCGCCTCCGGCGCGAGCGGATGTAACAGAAAGAGGCTTGAGAGCGGGGCGCCGGGAATCACCAGTTTCGAGACGGTCTCGAAGTTACGGCGAGACTGCTCCTCGGTCCAAAAGTTGCTCCCCGGCGAAAGCTGCTCCAGGTTAAGGCTAAGGGGTCCGCCGCCGTGATGGCTTACCTGATGGCAAGTGTAGCAGCGGGCGTGATCCGCGGAGCGCTGTTTCAGAAAGATAGGCTCGACGCGGGTCTTGAACAACTCATAATCAAGAGACGGCCGCGACGCAGAAGCTGCCTGCGCGGCGGACGCCTTGGGGGACGGCCCCCCCGCGAATGGAGCAGGTACATAGACTGCGATCGCCGACGCTACTACAAAACTGGCAAAAATCCTCTTCGGACGGACATTAGAAACCATAATCTCCTCCGATAAATGAATATGGGTGTCCTCCTCCCGGTTTCACACTTCCTCTATAGCGATGCAACCACCCAGACGATCAGCGGGCAGCTTTACGTGTCCCATGGAAGACCGCATTTGCGAAATGCCCGCAACTCTATGGCAGTACCAACGTCGTGACCCGGTCGGGACTCTCTCCGACCGGAATGGTAGCCACCACTTCCATTGTTTTCACATCGATGGCGGAGACCGACCCGAGCGCGCGGCTGGAGATGTAGACTGTCTTGCTGTCGGGAGTGAAGGTGAGCCACTGCGGACTTCCCCCTTGATGGGTCTTTCCCGGCAGCTTTAGTTCAGGCATAGAAACATGTCCCAGCAGTTTGAGTTCAGGAAGCGAGTACACGAAAACAGCATTGGCCGGCCTGCTGTTGACCCACAGAGTCCTACCATCCGGGGCTATGCCGATGCCGTGGCTGATGCCATTGGCCGGCCCGGGGAAACCGCCAGGTTCGTCAGGGAGTTTAATTCTTGCCACTCCCTCGTGCTTCGCAAAATCCACCACCGAGAATCCGTTCGTATGCCCAAGCTGAGCGAAGATCCGCCGGCCCGAGCCATCGGGGTTACTCTCAATTGTCAAGGGTTGTATTCCCTCGTCGTACTGAACGTGCCAAGCGATTTCCGTGCTCTTGAGATCAAAGACGATTAATAAATGTCCCGGTGGCGAGCCGGCGGCCGCATACTTGCTATCCGCCGTCACTGCTATGTCGTGCAGACCACTTTTCACCGGGATACTCTTGACCTTCTCCAGGGAGGCGGTGTCGATGATATCCAGCGCCCCAGCACCTTCCCTTGCCATACCGGTATTACGGATGCAGACTAAAACCAGCCTTCCATCGTTAGTCACTGCAATATCGTTGGCATAACCGCTGAGGGGCACCTTTTTGATATGCTTTCCGCTCTTTCGATCTATAACGTCGAGGACGTTCTCGCCCCCACTGGTGATATAAATCCGGCTTCCGTCGGGGGAGAATCGAGCCACCTCGGGCGACTCAATGTCTTTGATCACTTGCACGACCTTGTTCGTCTCAGGGTCGATCACATCAAAGGTCGTTCCGCCTTTGTTGTTGACATAGATGCGGGCCGTACCCGCCGCTAAGGGCATCGCCAGGAGAATCGACAAACCGCTCAGGAACAGAGAGCTTTTGACACTTCTTGAGCTCATAGGTAGAGTTCCTCCTTACGTTAAGCTGTGGGACGCATTATTCCCTGCGGATAGGCCAAGAGCGTACGCCTGAAAATCTTCCCTTGCAAGAGTGAGAGCGGGGCCTGACCGCACATGGTTAAAAAGAATCGCGACAAATCCGGAAAGTGAATCGCACCGGTGGCGACCTATTGGAGGTTCATGCGGCGCAGCAGGTCTTGGAAGCGCGGGTCCGAGCGCAGCGGGTCGAAGGTTGGGTCTACTGTAATGTACGGCAAAAAGCGTTCCCCATAACCCTTTTCCAACCACTCGAATGCCTTGTCCTTCTCCACAAGGTCGACTGCGTATTGGCCGCTCACGAGATTGATCTGCTTCTGTTCCCCGGCGAACGGCAACGCGCCTCCCACCCGCGGAGGGGTTGGCTCGACTTGCGTTAGTTCTTCTTTTGAAGAACGCGACCCGTAGTCGATTGTGCGCGTGTAGCTCGTAATATTGTTTTGCGGCCATGCCGAAGTGGGGCTATACGCCTGTCCCAGCGCATATAAATGGCCAGTACCCGAATATTGAATCGATCTCACATCGCCCATCGCCTTGCTGGCAGCTTGCAAAACCGTCTTGGCATCCTGAGCTGCGAGGCAAAGAGGGACGACGAACACTAAAGCAAGTAGGCTTGCAAATTTTCTGGTCATAGCCCCTCCACGAACCGGACTTGCGGATTGTGGGCAGCATTATATATAGCAGTGGCGGAAGCGCGAAGCAGGATGTGTTCTTTGGCGGCTGCATGTGGCTGTGCCGGGCCACCCTCGCTACATAAATGGTTCAAACGCCGCCAACACATTTTTGGCAATCGTGGCAAATCAATTGATAGTTGATTGACAGAATGCTGCGCGGCAGGCGTTTGGATACGATTCTTTCAATTTCGCGCCTGCAGAACCGTTAAGTCGTGGCCAGAATGTCCGTTTCATCGTAAATGGATTCTGCAGAAGCACGAGCAAGCAGATGGTGTTTGTAAGGGATCCAAACGAGCCGGGAGAATTAAATGATACTCGGCACGACCAAATCGGAACTCGATTTCGTCGAGATGGGCACTTGACTCATGGACCGCTACTTGACAATGGGAGTGGAAACCAGACTGTCGTAATTCGCCAGCTCCGACGGTGAACAACGCGTCTCGCTCATGGAGAAATCCGGTGGCTGCAATTTGAACGCCTGTTTGTCCAGGGCCAACCAGGGTTTGGTATACATCGTCGGGTCATCAATCGTCACCGTTAACTCCAGGTGGTCATGGTCCACGCGGTGGAACCGCTCCTCCACCCGCAGAGCGTCGCTATGCGGACGGCCAGCGTTATCAAGCCAAGTCCTCTCATCTGTCCCATTCGTCTGCACAACGAAAGTCGTGTTGTCCACCCACTTGCCGGTCGAATAGCCGTCCCATGTGGGATCGGGATCTTTGGGAAGCTCCCGGCCATCGGCCCAGATTACCCGCCAATGCTTGTCACGCGGGTACAAGATGACCACTTGGAGGGGCGTCTGAAGTAGCTGTATCGATGCCAATCTATGAAGATCGTCACGGGGAAAGCCGGGCGGATCGCAAAACTTGTTGAGAGGGTCGTTTGTTTGCGCCGCAGGAACCGCCTCGATTCCAAATACCGGCTTATTGCGGTGATAGCCTTCCAGTCCCTCCTTAGTGTAAGGCGGTTCATGTTCCGGATACCCGTCTGACGGCATCGCCGGTGCTCCAAATACCCCCAAGATTTGGAATCCAAACTCGTCGCTCCCGTCCACCTGCCATGTGCCGGAAATGTCATGCCGCGGGGCAGGGGCTGATTTCTGGCCTCTCACAGGTGGGGTTACCGGTCGACCCCAGGAATCCACACCGGGTTCGTCCGTCTGGCCCTCCACTCGCGCTGACGCGCAGTTGAACCGATTGGCTTCTCCCTGGCAGATTGGAGGGAGTCCCTTGTGCTCTTTCGTTTCGCTTGACTGCGGAACGGTTTGGGCGTGCGCAAACGATGACAACATCAAGACCGGAACCATTATCATGGCCCTCGCTACGAAGTTCTGCATTGGGGGAGCCTCCGTATTTTCCGCCTTGATTATGGTAGATCGTTAACCATCAATCGACCATCTGGTAGCACCAGTCGATGGATGCGCCCGACGGGTTGGCCGTTCTTGGCTACCATCATCGTAACAGTGACCTTATCTCCGGGCTTTAATAACTGTTTGGTGAGACGCACCCCCCGCGCTTGGTTCGCACTCGCAGCACCGCTTTCGACGACCCAATGTACGACGTTTCCTTTATCATCCGTCGCATCAAATTTAAGAAGGCTGTGCGGGTTGGCGACGATCCAGTCCGTGACAACTCCTGTCAAAGTCACCTCTTTCGTCGCGTCGTATGCAGCGTTGCCGTGGTGCGCTGATAGCGGTACTGACGCGACCAAGAGAGCGAAAGACACAATAAAACTGAACACAAAACATTTCATGCTAGCCTTCCTTTCGCCCAAAAAGATATACAGACGCCCGCACATGCGATGTTGTCAGAATGATCCCAAATGCGATACACGCCCTTCCTTGATTACGCTTTTTGTAGCGGGCTGTCAATTTCCAGCCTCGTGCTTCCCTCAACTGAATCACGAACGGCACCCGCGGCGGCTCGGGTTTGCTTATGAAGCCCGTTGCACGAATATGCCTGATAAGTATTGGCGGTGACGAAAGGCGGCGACTGCCCACAGGATAACGACAACAATTGCGATGATCAGACCACTCCGATCCATGAGGAGATGATAGAAGAAAATGTTCACGATCACAGGCCCAAGAAGTACAAGCGCCAGCGGCACGTAGCGATTTGCCAGCAGAAGTGCGCCACCTGCGATCTGCACCGCAGACACAACGAGATCGTAATGTGACTGCATGAGTGCACTCAGGAACTGGCCTGCCACTCCTGAAGGCAAAGGGCCATTCATAAAGTGCAAGAACCCATTCAGTCCAAATACCACGAAGACCAACCCAAGCGATCAAGGCCGTGATTTTCATTCTTTTTCCTCTGCGGCATTCTAGCAAAGGGCGACTGCTCGAACCGGGGCGGCTCCAGCTAATCTTTCTGCTAACTATGTCGGGATACGTTTCAGGCCCTGACCTCGCCATAGGGCTGGGAATCGGTCCAGGCATCTGCGTCCGCTTTCTCCACAACCTTGTGTTTCCGAGTCCACTTGAACCTAATCTCTCCGTTCCGAAGCAATTCCTCGGCCTGGTAAGCTCGCAGTTGACTTTGATTGATCTTAGGTCGTAGTGTCGGCTCAACGCTGACCTAGGAACGTCTGAGCGTCACTCCATGGTGGAGGAGGCTTTATGAACTGGATCAAGATTGTGATCTTTACGGCGCTGGCCGTCGTCGTGTTCATCCCAGTCCAATCGCTCTCTGCACAATCGAGTTCCGGCACGGTCGCGGTCATCACCAAATTGGAAAACGACGGCATCAAGGCTGACCTCGCTGCAGACAGTTCATGGGCGGAAAAGGTTCTGGCCGACGACTGGATGGGCTGCGACAGTGACGGCAAGTGGTACACGAAGGCTGACATACTCAAGATGATCGCAGATACCAAGAATAACAAGTTCAACACTGAGAAGCTCACAGACTTGAAGGTGCGGGTCTACGGCAACACCGCGGTTGCAACTTACAAGGACACATACGACGCCTTGGTCGAAGGTCAACACTGCGTGCGGTCAGTCCTTGGCACCGATGTCTGGGTGAAGATCGGTTCCGACTGGAAGCAAGTCAGTTCCCAAGGCACGACGACGAAGTAAGACCAAGCCTAGGCCATCGCGTTGACTTTGGGGCCAGCGACCAAAACGCTGCGTAAACCGCCTTCGACCTTCCCACCAGTTGTCGGCACCGGACCCACAAGGCCATCTATCCCTCCGCCACCATCTCCGTCCAGGATTCCCGCAGCAGCGGCCAGCCGCTTTCCCAATCGTCCAAAACCGAAGCGTTCGCACGCCGTACAATTGAGACTGGAAAGAGGATGCCGAAATATATCGAGCCAACGGGCTCCCATGTTGAATCGATCACCGAGCCCTTGGCGTCAACGTTCCATGCGTGAAGGACTGGAATCTTGCTGCCAACCACTGGCCTGACCGGGAATTTTTGTACCAGGTGAAGTGAGAGAGAATTCACCTGTGATCGGACCTGCTTTTTGGTACCAACTCTAGGGTGAGTTTTCGGCTGCTTGTAATCCAATGAGGTTGCGGCTAGCCGCAACCTCATTGGCGAATTCGTTCGGCGTCCTCTCCCCGAGAGCCCTGTGAGGACGGCTCTC
>QHYR01000202.1 GCA_003223315.1 Acidobacteriota bacterium
CTGCCGGTGCAGCTTGCCGCGCGCGGACTCGAGCCCGAGCAGATCGACATCGTCGTGAACACACATCTGCATTTCGATCATTGCGGCTGGAACACGCGCATCGTGAATGGCCAAGCCGTGCCCACGTTTCCCAACGCGCGCTATTTCGTCCACCAGGGCGAGCTCGAACACGCCCGTCATCCCAGCGAACGCGATCGCGTCAGCTATCTCCCCGATAACTTCGAGCCCATGGCGAAATCCGGCCAATGGCAGCTCGTCGAAGGTGAACACCGCGAGCTTGTGCCCGGCGTGGAGCTGATCGTGCTCGCGGGGCACACGCGGGACATGATGGGCGTGCGGCTCTCCTCCGGCGGCCAGACGGCCATTTTTCTTTCCGATCTCGTGCCCATGACGTCGCATTTGCCTTTGCCGTGGATCATGGGCTTCGACTCCTATCCGCTGACCACGCTCGAGAACAAGAAAAAATGGCTGCCGCAAATCGCCCGCGAAGGCTGGCTGGCGCTTTTCTGCCACGACGGCAAAACTCCCGCGGCGAGGCTGCGCGAGCAGGACGGCAAGATCGTTGCCGACCCAGTTGTAGTAGACTGACCCGCCGCCCGGGCGCGAAGCGCCACGAAAAAAAGAAGACACATGAGCCCTAAGTCGAAATCGAAAAACTCGAAACCCGCCGCCGTGGCCGAAATCGGCATTATCGGGGGCAGCGGACTCTACTCCATGCCCGGCCTGGAGCGCTCGCATGAATGGCGTGTGAAAACGCCATTCGGGGAGCCTTCCGACGCGCTCGTCCTCGGCACGCTCGAAGGCAAGCGCGTCGCTTTCCTCGCGCGCCACGCGCGAGGCCATCGGCTGTTGCCATCGGAGATCAACTATCGCGCCAATCTTTACGCGTTGAAGCTCGCGGGCGTGACGCGCGTGATTTCCGTGAGTGCGGTGGGCTCGCTGCGCGAGGATTTGCGTCCGCTCGAATTCCTCATCCCCGACCAGTTTTACGACCGCACGCGCCTGCGCGTCTCCACATTTTTTGGCGGCGGGATCGTCGCGCACGTGGGCTTCGATAAGCCCACCTGCCCGCAGCTGGGCGGCGTGCTCGGCGCCGCCTGCGATGCGGCGGGCGTGAAAGCCCATCGCAGCGGCACCTACGTGTGCATCGAAGGCCCGCAATTTTCCACGCTCGCCGAAGCGCACGTGCACCGGCAGTTGCGCTTCGAGGTCATCGGCATGACCAACGTCACCGAAGCCAAACTAGCCCGCGAAGCCGAACTCTGCTACGCCACCATCGCCATGATCACCGATTACGATTGCTGGCATCCCGAGCACGCCTCGGTCACCCTAGCGGAAATCATCGCCAATCTGAACCGCAATGCGGAAAGCGCCTGCAACGTGATCCGCCACGCCGTGCGCGGAATGCCCGCCGAACGCGAGTGCAAGTGCGGCCGGGCGCTGGCCCATGCCATCGTCACCGAACCGGCGCTCGTTCCGGCCGCGACGCGCCGCCGCCTCGCCGCCATCATCGGCAAATACATCTCCTAGGGGTCTTGTATGTCGCTTCTCGTGGTGGGTTCGGTCGCGTTCGATGCACTGGAAACGCCGTTCGGCAAAGTGGAACGCACGCTGGGCGGCGCGGCCACGTATTTTTCCGTGGCGGCGAGCTACTTCACGCACGTCAATCTGGTCGGCGTGGTGGGCGACGACTTCACCGAGCACGACGCCGCCATCTTCCGCGGACGCCGCATCGATATCACCGGCCTCGAACGCGCCGCCGGCAAAACTTTCTTCTGGGCCGGGCGTTACGGCGCCGACCCCAACGAACGCGTGACGCTGGCCACGGAGCTGAACGTCTTCGCCACGTTTCGGCCGAAGCTGCCGGAAGCCTTCCGTTCGGCGCAACACATCTTTCTCGCCAATATCGATCCCACGCTGCAGCGACTGGTCCTCGAACAGGTCAAGGGGAAGCCGCGCATGGTGGCGCTCGACACCATGAATTACTGGATCGAGAAAACGCCCGCCGAACTGCGCGAAATTCTGGCGCACACGCAAATCCTGATGATCAACGACGCCGAGACGCGCATGCTCTCGAACGAACACAATCTGCTGCGCGCCGCGCGGCATATTTTCAAACTCGGCCCCCAGGCGCTGGTCATCAAGCGCGGCGAGTATGGCGCCATGATGGTGCACGACGGCGGAATCTTTTGCGTCCCCGCCTTCCCGCTGGAGGAAGTGCACGATCCCACCGGCGCCGGCGATAGCTTCGCCGGCGGCTTCATGGGCTATCTGGCCAACGCTTCGCGCAGGAACGACGCCGTGATGCGCCGCGCCATGGTCTATGGCTCGGTGATGGGCAGCTTTGCCGTTGAGCGCTTTGGCCTGGAACGCATTCGCCACGTCACCCGCCGCGAAATCGAGGCCCGCGCCAGGCACTTCTACAAGCTCACCCATTTCCGGCTGCGTTAGCAGAATCGAAGCACCCGCTGCGGCGCGGCAGCTTGCCGCGGTGAACGCCAGTGTATACTCGCGCCTTGCCTAAGCCGCGCACGCTGAATCTTGCCAAGCGTCCCGTGACCGGTGCCAAGAAACCTCCCGCACTTGTTCCCGGCGGCCTCGTTCGCGTGATCTCACCCGCGAGTCCCGCCGACCGCGACGCCCTCGGCCGCGGCATCGCCGAGCTCGAACGGCTGGGCTATCACGTGCGCACGGGTGCGACGATGAGCCCGGACGGCTACTTCGCCGGCTCGCTCCTGCGTCGCAAGGCCGAGCTGGAATCGGCGTTCCGGGATCCCGATGTCACCGCGGTGATCTGCGCGCGGGGCGGTTACGGCACGGCCGCGCTGCTGGATCAAATTCGGCTGCCGCGCGGGCTGCGGCCGAAGCTGCTGGTCGGCTATAGCGACGTCACCATGCTGCAGGCGTATCTTTGGACTCACCTGGGCTGGACTTCGCTCCATGGACCGATGGTCGCGGGCGGGTGGAACAACGGCGCGGGCAATCGTTCGGGATATGATCTTGCGTCGTTCCTCGATGCCTCGGGCGGCAAGCGCGACTCCTGGTCGCTGGCGCTCGATGCCGAGGCGCTCTCGCACGGCGAAGCAGCGGGTTTGTTGCTCGGCGGCTGCATCTCGCTACTCGAAACGACACTCGGCACGCCGTGGGAATTCGACACGCGCGGCGCGATCCTGTTTCTCGAAGATCGCGGGCTCAAGCCCTACCAACTCGATCGCATGCTGCTGCACTTGCAGCAAGCCGGGAAATTTCGCGGCGTGCGCGGTATCGTGTTAGGAGACTTCCCGGATTGCGAGACGCCCGAAGGGAGCACGACTTCCGTCCGCGACGTCTGCCGTCGAATCCTGGCGCCGCTGCGCGTGCCCATCGTCTTCGGCGCGCCCATCGGCCACACGCTGCGGCCGATGCTGACGCTGCCCTTCGGCGTGCGCGCCCGGCTGCGCGCCGCGGGCGAAGGGAAACTCGAGATTCTCGAGCCGGCCGTGACGCTGAAGTGATAGCGAATTGTATCGTGAGCGCGCTCGCGAATGAGGCCGGGAGGTTTATGAAAAGCCGCGAACGTCTTCTGGATGAGTTCATCCTTGAAGCTGCGTCGAACGATTTCGAAAGCTTTCAATGCATTTTGGACCAGGTGACGAAGTGGTGTGATGAGAAAGGATTACGTACAAGCAGGCAAAAGGTGCTTGAGGCACTGCAACGAGTGATCCGCGAAGGTTATGCTCTAACCTACTTGTTATCGCCACAAGAACCCCACTCTCAGACGGTGGAGTTTTCGCCCGATCACGTAGACGATTTCTGGTTTCACGTGACTCCAAAAGGGAGGGAACTCGTAATCAGTCTGCATGATTGACCAGCGCATCCACTCGATCTATCTGATCGGCATCGGCGGCGCGGCCATGGCGCCCCTCGCCGGCATGCTGGCCGAACGCGGCTATCGGGTCACCGGTTCCGATAAGGGCGTGTATCCGCCGGCTTCCACGCTGCTCGAAAAATTGAGAATCACCTGGAAAAACGGCTTCTGCGAATCGAATCTCGCGCCGCGTCCGGATCTGGTGGTCATTGGCAACGCGATCTCTCGCGGAAATCCCGAACTCGAATTCGTTCTCGATAACAAGATCGCCTACCGTTCGTTGCCCGAGATGATTAAGGAATTTTTCCTCCCCGGCCACGATTCGCTGGTGGTCACCGGCACCCACGGCAAAACCACCACGACTTCGCTGCTGGCCTGGATTTTTCACGTCGCCGGACACCGACCCGATTTTTTGATCGGCGGCGTGGCCGAAAATTTCGGAAAGAGCTACGGCCTGGGCGGGGGCAGGGAATTTATCATCGAGGGCGACGAATACGACTCTGCCTTCTTCGACAAAGGCCCCAAATTCCTGCACTACCGCCCCGACGATCTGATCATCACTTCGCTCGAATTCGACCACGCCGATATTTACGCCGATCTCGCCGCCATCGAGCTGCAATTCCGCCGCCTGGTCAATCTGGTCCCGCGCCGCGGCCGCATCGTCTGCTGGGGCGAAAGCGCCACGGTGAGCGGAGTGGTGTCGCAGGCGTTTTGCCCCGTGGAAACCTACGGCTTGGGCGGCCAAAATCTGTGGATTGCCGGCGATCTCGAATTTCGCGACGGCGCCACGCATTTTCGCGTGGCGCGCAAAGCCGAAGAACGCGCGCGGGTCGAGCTTCCGCTCGTCGGCCGCCACAATGTGCTTAACGCCCTTGCCGCGCTAGCGCTCGCCGATGGCCGCGGCATCCCGCGCGACGCCATCGAAGAGGCGCTGCGCACCTTCCGCGGCGTGGCCCGGCGGATGCAAATTCGCGGCGAAGCTGGCGGCGTCACCGTGGTCGACGATTTCGCGCATCATCCCACGGCCATCCGCGCGACGATCGAAGCAGCGCGCACCCGCTGGCCCCGGCGCCGCCTTTGGGTGGCCTTCGAGCCTCGCTCCAACACCATGCGCCGCCGCATTTTCGAGGACGACCTCGCCGCCGCACTCGCGACAGCCGATGCCGCCGTCTTGGGCCCGGTGAATCGCGCGCAGTTGGTATCCGAAGCCGAGCGGCTTTCGCCAGAGCGCGTTGTAAAGGGCGTGCGCGCGGCCGGCCGCCGCGCCGAAGCCTTGAATTCGGCCGGCGAGATCGCCGATTTTCTCGCCGACGAGTTGCGCGAGGGCGATATCATGCTGGTGCTCTCCAACGGCAGTTTTGACGGACTATGCGACAAGCTGCTCGCGCGCCTGAATTCGCGCTCGCCCGCCCCGCGCGGCGCCCGATGACGATATTTCCTCGAAGCTCGGTGCGCCGGTTTTGCGGGTGCCCCACCCTTCGCGCAGGTAACCGCGGACTTTGCCTTGAACGAATCCGCGAAGGGTGGGATCCTCTGCTGTTCTCGTTCAGCTTCATTCTTTCCGCGCTTGTGTTCTTATGGCCCGCGCGGGCGCGGGCGACGATTCGCTACGAAATCTCCCTGGCGCATCCCGCGCAGCACCAGTTTCACGTGACTATGATCGTCCCCGGCGTGCAGGGCAGTGTCGTGGTGCAGATGCCGGCATGGAACGCGCTTTACCAGATTCGTGACTTCGCTTATCGCGTCAGCGATTTCCGCGCCGCCGACGCATCCCGCAACGCGCTGCTGGTGCGCCGCCTCGATAAAGAAACCTGGCGCGTCGAAGGTCTCGTCGGGGGCCAGGGCGAGATTCGCATCGAGTACGCGAGTTTCTGGGACGATCCCGGCCCTTTCGATACGCAACTCAACGCCGAGCACGCTTTCGTCAATCTCGCCATGGTCCTCTGCTATATTCCCGAACGCCGCGGCGAAGATACGGCTGTCCACTTCCTTGATCTGCCTCCGGGCTGGCGCGTTGCCGAGGAACTGCGCCACGAGGGACCCCCATCGCCTGACTTGCCAAGCTATCAAGCTGAGAACTACGACACGCTCGTTGACGCGCCCGTGGAGATTGGCCGCTTCGACGAGTGGAGCTTCTCGGCCGGCGGCCAAGCTTCAGGCCAAGCGGGGGGAAAAACGATTCGCGTGGTGTACCACGGCGAAGCCGCGGACCATGCCGCACTCACGCACATGCTCTCGGAAATCGTGAACTATGAGACGCGCCTGATGGGCGATGCGCCGTTTCCCGAGTACACATTTATCCTGCATGTGGGCCAGAATTACGGCGGCGGGGGAATGGAGCACGCAAACTCTACGGCCATCTCCGTGGGTTCTTTCGGCATGCTGGCCAGCGTCAGCGCACACGAATTTTTCCATCTCTGGAACGTCAAGCGCATCCGCCCGCGATCGCTCGAGCCGGTGGACTACACGCGCGAGATGTGGACGCCCGCACTTTGGTTCGCCGAAGGGGTCACCAGCACCTATGCCGCCTTCACGCTGGTGCGCACGGCAATTTGGAACCACGCGCAATTTCTGGCCGATCTCGGCGCGCAGATCACGGAGCTCGAATCGCGCCCGGCGCGCGCCTGGCAGAGCGTCGAGGAGTCCAGCCTCGATACCTGGTTGGACAAATATCCGCTCTACGACCGGCCCGACTTCAGCATCTCCTATTACAACAAGGGCCAGTTGCTCGGCCTTGCGCTCGACATCTTGATCCGCGACGCCACCGATAATCGCGCCAGCCTCGATGACGTGCTGCGCCGGCTGAACGAGCAATATGCGCAGCGCGGCCGCTTTTACGCCGATAGCGCCGGTATCGAAGACGCCGTGGAAGAGGTCGTTCGCGCCGCAAATCCCGGCTTGGCGGGCGATTTTTCCGGCTTTTTCAAGCGCTACGTCAGCGGCACCGACGAAATGCCGTTTGCAGATTTGCTCTCCCGCGCGGGGCTCGGCCTCAAAACGCAAGGCGAAAAGCGCGCCGCCCTGGGCTTCGCTGTCGAGCGCGATTCCACAGGAATCGCGCTCGTCGCCGATCTCGACCTGTCGAGTTCGGCGGCGCAAGCAGGCCTTCGCGAAGGCGATGCCATCTTGAGCATTGACGGCGCGGAAGTGCCCCGCAATCTCGAGCGCTGGCTGCGCGGACGCTCGCCCGGCGAAACCGCGCGCCTGCGTATTCGCCGCGCCGGGATCGAAACCGAGCTGGCTTTCGCGCTAGGCCAGCAAGCGGCGCAGATTTACGCCGCGGAGGAAATGCCGCGGCCCAGCGAGCGCCAGCTTCGCATTCGCAGCGGCTTGTACCAGGGCATCACCGATCAGTCCAACCCCCGGGCCGCCGCGCCGCGATGATTCGCACCGCATTCGTGGCTTTTTCGCTGGCTATCATCACCATGGTGGTGGGCCTGCCCCTTTTGGTTTATGTGGCCATCACCGGCAAGATCGATCCGCTCTATCGCACCGGGGTTGACGCTGTTGTGTGGATCGCGCGGGCGGCGGGAATGCGCACGCGTGTCGAAGGGCTGGAGAATATTCCCGCACGCACCTGCCTCTTCGCCGCCAATCACACTAGTAACGCCGATCCTCCCGCGATTGTTGGCGCCATTCCGCGCCGCATCGCCATTCTGGCGAAGAAATCGCTCTTCGCTATTCCCATCGTGGGCACTGCGTTTCGCCTGGCGCAATTCGTCCCGGTGGATCGCGCCAATCCCGAACAAGCCGCGGCCAGCATCGATCTGGCCGCCGAGGAGATGAAGAAGGGCGTCTCGTTTCTCATCTATCCGGAAGGAACGCGGAGCCGCGATGGGCGCTTGCTGCCGTTCCGGCGCGGCGCTTTCGTGCTGGCCATAAGGGCGGGCGTGCCGGTGGTGCCGGTGGCGTGCAGCGGGGCGCATCGCCTGGTTGCCAAAAATTCCTATCGCATCAGCCCGGGCGAAGTCGTGGTGCGCTTTTGTCCCCCGATTGACGCAGCGGAATATTCGATGGAGCGCCGCAGCGAACTCGCCGCGCGCGTGCACGCCGCCATTGCCGCGGCGCTGCCGCCGGATCAGCAGCCTGCGGCAACATCGTTAGCTGCCAGGACCGATGCCGCCCTGAAGGACGGCGCGACCTCGGCCGAACGCCGCCGCGGTCTTTAGCGCCAGGCTTCAGCCCGGCACTTCTCACGCACCGACCTGCGCTTTCAGCTTGGCGATTTCGGCCTCGAGTTGGCGCACGGTCTTCGCCAGCTCGGGAACGCGGTTGATGGCCGCGGCGTTCTTGAGCCACTGCCGGTGCTCGACCACCGGCGAGCCGGAATAGAGCGCGCCGGGCGGGACGTCGCTGGGCACGCCGCTTTGCGGCGTGATCATCGCGCCGTCGCCTACGGTGAGGTGCCCCGAGCAGCCGACCTGACCGCCCAGAATGCAGTTGTTGCCGACGCGCGTCGTGCCCGCGAGGCCCACCTGCCCGCAGAGCAGCGTATTTTCGCCGACGCTGCCGCCGTGCCCGACGAGCACCAGGTCATCGAGCTTGGCACCCTTGCCGATGCGCGTCTCGCCGACGGTGGCACGATCGACGCAGGAGTTGGCCTGGATCTCCACGTCGTCGCCGATCACCGTGATTCCGGCTTGCAGCATCTTGTACCAGCCGCCATCGCTCTGTTTGGCGAAGCCGAAGCCGTCACCGCCGATGACCACGCCGTTCTGCAGGGTCACGCGATCGCCGATGCGGCAGTTTTCGCGCACCACCGCATGCGCGTGCGCGAAGAAGTCGTCCCCGATGCGCGCGCCGCGATAGATGGCCACGAAGCTGTGCAGGACGGCATTGCGGCCGATCACGGCGCCTTCGTCCACGTAGCAGTAGGGGCCGATGTGCGCGCCTTCGCCAATCTGCGCCGACGCGGCGATCACTGCCGTGGGATGAATCGACGGCGCGTAACGTGGCGGCGTATAGAAAAAGCCGATGGCGCGGGCGAAATCGAGATACGGATCTTCCGAGCGCACGAGCGCCAGCGGAGGCAGGCCGGAGTCGCGCTCGACCGCGATATCACGCGCAATCAGCACGGCGGAAGCGCGCGTGGTTCGAGCGGCCTGGCGATAGCGCGGGTTCGAGACAAAGGTCAACTCCCCGGCTCTGGCCGATTCGATCCCCGCGACGCCATGAATTTCCGTCTGCGCGTCGCCCTCCAGCTTGCAATTTAGCTTCCGTGCAATTTCTCCCAGTTTCATCCCTCGCTCCCCCTCATATCGCAACGACGGCGCGATGAGGCCGTAACGCCGCTCGCCGAAAGTAGGCGATAGTGAGCCATCACTCTACACCAGCGCAACGGGTGTGGTGGTTTGGAAAGGAACTGGCCTTTAACGGCTCGGACGGCCCTTGTGACTCTGAGAAGCGTCTAAGGGAACGGACATCAATAATTAGCCGAGCGCGGTGCAGGCTTCAGGGATTATTCGAAGTAGCTGCGCTTGCCGTTCTGGATCAGTTCGTAGAGATTCTTGATCTCGCTCTTCAGCCGTGTGTAATTCCGCCAGTCCTTATACTGCGGGAAGGTGAGGGTCTGCTGGGCCTGCTCGAGGGTCGTGCCCTTGGCGACGGCGCCTTTCACCGTGGCGTATTCGTCGGCCAGCATGGACTGGAGTTCCCTGACGTCTTCGCGATGCGCCACGTCGCCGTGGGCGGGCAGGATGACGTCGTAATCTTCCCGCGCGGCAACCTTATCGAGCAGTTTGATCCAATTATCGACCGAAGTGGTGAAGGCCATGTTGGGCATGCTGTGGCTGGTAAACGCGCCCGGCGTGAAGAGCGCGCGATCGTGCGGAAACAGCACGAAGGTATCGCCCGGCTGCTGGCCCGGTCCGAAATACATGAGCCGAATTTCGCGTCCGCCGAGATAAATGCTCATCTGGTCATCGAAAGTGACGTCGGGGAGGATCAGCTTTACTTCGTTCGGGTCGTAGTTGTGCTCCTTGAAGTAATCCTGCCGCCGCGCCATCTCTTTCGGCTGGACGAGTTTCATGAGGCGCGCGGTTTCCTGCTGTGCCAGGAAGGTTGCGCCCGCCGCCTGGAAGGCCGCGTTTCCGTAGGTATGGTCGCCGTGAAAATGGCTGTTGATCACCCATTTGATGGGCTTGTCGGTGACTTTGCGGATGCGCTCGATCAAGTTTTGCCCGGCGCGCGGATGTTCGCGGGTGTCAATCACCAGAACGCCCGCGTCGGTGACCAGAAAGACCGAGTTCGAGCCGTCATAATCGTAGAAAAAGTAGAGATCGCTGGCGACCTGCTTGACCACGGCGGGCTGGCCGGTATGCGGTTCGTAGGACTGCGCGGCGGCAGGCAGCGCGCCAGTGGCAAAAGCCGCGAGTGCGGCGCCAACCATTAGCATCAAGACCGCCGCGAGGCGCTCGCCAAGCGCCACGTGTGTCTGTGTTCGCAGGCTAGGCTGCCTATCTTTCGGTAATACAGGCTTGGGTATGGGCATCGGCGTTGGCTCCCGCAGGGAAGCTGGATCATACTACCGCAGGCGTTATCATCCCAGGAATAAAGGCGTCGCCTAAAATCGGCGATGGATTTGTATTTAACCAGTTATTGCGTTCTGATAGCTCCCGAGGAAAACTCGGCGCTTTTCTCGCATGACAATTCGAGCGAGTGTTATAGAATTCCACGGAAATCTTCCAAGATCTGACGCACAAAAGGGGAGGATCGCCATGTGCAGGTTGCCCAGCCATGTACTGAGATTCGTGGCGCTGGCCATTTTCGCGATGAGCATCTTGCCGGCCCGCGCACAAGAGCCCGTCGTTCAAAGCTACGTTTTTTACGTCCCCACCGTTGATAAGGTCTCGATTCACGTTCACCGGAAAGCTGGCGCGGAGCCCAAGAAAGTTCCTGTGTTGCTGATCCACGGATGGGGCGGAAATGGCGAGACATGGGATTTTCCCGGTCGCAGTGTGATGGATTATCTCGCGGTGCGTGGTTATGACGTATACGCGCTCGACCTTCGTGGCACGGGGCTTTCAGATCACCCGACGAACTATTTCACCATCGACATCATCAACCGGGCAAACGACGCCGTAGCGGTGGCTCAGTACATCGCCCAAAAGACCGGACGGGTTCCGGTGGTCATGGGCTGGAGCCAGGGCGGCGTCATCGCGGGGTTACTCGCCGCTTCTGATCCGCGATTGGCTGCCGGTGTCGGACTTTTGTCTGTTGCACCAGACGGCTTCTCTATACCACCGGACGTAGCCAGTCAGGTGCCCGCCATAGTAGCCAGCGGAATTGACCGCCTTCTGCTGCCGCCACAAATTACTTTCGAGTTATATTTTGGTACGGATCCCATCACTGGACAACCCACGATATCGTCAGACGCGTTCAAAATTTTCGTTTCGCCACGGTTTTTGGAAGCGGATAGTCTGAACGCCGTCCTGGAAGGGGCCTCTCCAAATTTTTTCAATGCATACTTGATTTCGGCCTGGCCGAAGATTCGTGTGCCAGCCCTGGTGGTTGATGGCGCTCTCGACGTGCTCGTCGGCCCGGCGCGCGCTCAGGCGCTATTCGACTCCCTCACCGCATCAGCCAATAAGCAATTTGTCATTTTTCCGCGGAATTCGCACGCCTGGTTCCTGGAGGACAATTACCACGCAACGGTGCGAGTCTTCGATCAGTTCTTGTCCCAATTTGACGCTGGGCCCGGCGGCGAATTGAGCCACAATTTCGCCAAATAATTCACGCCCGCGCTGCGTGATTGCCTGCACGGCCAGGTGAGCATCCGCTTCATCGTCATTCGGAGAAAAGCTTGGGCTGCGCCGGAGCTGCAGGGGCGGGTTTGCGGCGCGCGACGCCGACTACGCCGAGCACGGTCACTTCGCTCAAAGCGCTGCGCGGCACAAAAATGCGCATGGCCGCACCGTTGAGGTCCGGCGGAGTGATCTGTATGCCGGAATCGAGCAACGCCAGCAAATCGTTACTGACCACGCCTTCCAGGGTTTCGTTATCGCGAAACTTCAGCCGCACCCACAGGCCGTCGAGTTTCGGCCGGCTGAAAAACGCCTTGCGCTCGGGCTCGTAGTCATCGGTGAAATCGCGCACGAAGTACACTGCGCGAATCTCTTTCAACGGAACTTCGCGGTGCTCGCCGTTGGTCGTGAGCACATCCAGCGGATCGTCGGGGAGGCGCGACGGGTTGAGGTAACCCTGCAGCGTGGTGTGGTCGGCGAAAGTGACGATCACCTTTTTGTGCGTGGAGGCTGCGGCGCGCGTCTTCACAAGCTAGATGCTACACCCATAAAAGCCGCAGCAAAGGGCCGCCTTGCGTAAAGGTGCTTGGGGGCACAGGCGCTCGCGCCGGCATTCCCAGGCCATCGTCAACACGCGCTGGAATCACCACCGTTATAGTTTGCCAGGAACCGGCTCGGGCGCGTACTATCCCGGTGGGTGGGTTCAGCGAAATCCGGAGGCAGGTCATGAAAAATATTCTGCTGTGTGCGGCGCTGCTTGGCTTATGGGCCGCGCCGGGATTGAGCCAAACGACGCAAGAGTTGAACATCGACGGCAAGAACACGGAAAACGTCCTCACCCAGAGCATGGGCTACGACCGAAAGAGTTACAGCCCGCTCGACCAAATCAATAAATCCAATATCGAGCGCCTGGTGCCCATCTGGAACGCCAGCACCATGAATGAACTGGGCGAGCTGGCGCAGCCGACGATTTACAACGGCGTGATGTACGTCATCAACGGCAAGGGGAGTTTTGCCATTGATGTTGAAACCGGCCGGCAAATCTGGCGCACGCCCGTGAAACTCGAACCAGGGATCAAGCACGTTGCTTTCAATAGAGGCGCGGCGATCATTTATAACGGCAAGCTCTTTCGCGTGACTATCGACAATCATGTGCTGGCCCTGAACATGAAGACGGGCAAAGAAATTTGGAATCAGAGATTCGCCGATTTTAAAGAGGGCTACTACGCCACCGGCGGACCGATCGTTGCCAATGGCGTGTTGATTTCCGGCGAGTCCGGTGGAGAATCCACCACGCGCGGGTTCCTCGACGGCTGGGACCCGGACACGGGAAAGAAATTGTGGCGCAGATACACCATCCCGGCGCCCGGCGAACCCGGCTCGGAGACCTGGCCCAAAAACAGCGACGCCTGGAAGTACGGCGGAGGGCCGACTTGGCGCTCCGGTTCGTATGATCCCGAACTCGATCTTGTCTATTGGGGTACCGGCAATGCGGAACCCTACGATCCCAAGCCACGCGACGGAATGGACAGCCTGTTCACCTCCAGCGTGCTGGCGATACGGCCGAAGACAGGCGAGGTGGTTTGTTATTTTCAATACACGCCCAATGACATATACGACGTGGACGGAACCGACGAGCAGGTGCTTGCGGACATGCAGATCGACGGAAAGCCGCGCAAAGTGATGATCCAGGCCAACAAAAATGGCTTTATGTATGTGCTGGATCGCACGAACTGCAAACTGATCGCTGCGCACCCGTACGTCAAAGTCAACTGGGCCACAGGTATCGACCTTAAAACCGGCCGGCCGGTATTGAGCGACGTACAACAGCGCTTCCGGGCCGGCGAGGAAGTGGAAATCTGGCCGTCGCGCGGCACGAATGCCGTGCCCATCGCGTTCAATCCGGAGACCGGGATCGTCTACGCGGACGCATGGGAGGTGCCACGAATACAGAAGCTGGCGCCACCGCCCAAAAAGCCGCAAGCGATCGGCCAGACTTCGACCGGCATCATTGCCAGAACGCCGAAGATGAAGCCGGACGACGTTTTCGGCCACTTCCTGGCGATCAACCCAGTGACCGGCGAAAAGAAATGGGACATTCCGTTAATTGGTCTGCCAAGTTCAGCCGGCATGCTGGCGACGCGCGGCGGGCTCATCTTCACCGGGAAAATGACGGGTGAGTTCCTTGCGCTCGACGCGGACACTGGCAAAACGCTTTGGCAATTCAAGACCGGCTCGAGCGTCAATTCGACGGCCGTCACCTACACCCACAACGGGCGCCAGTATGTGAGCGTTGCGTCGGGACTCGGCGGCGCTCTCGCCACTCGCTATGGGGCGGCCAAAGTACCGGCTGGCGGCTCGATCTGGACGTTCGCGCTGTTTCCCGTGACCACCAGCACACGTTAAACGTGACGATGCGACCAGCATCGTCATCCCGAGCGGTCCGCCTAGGGCAGAGAGCGAGGCGCGGTTTGTGCGCTCCGGACGATTTTGCGGGGATCTCTCGTAGAAATCAGTGCGAGGCAGAAGCCAGAGCACGCCGATCCCAAACCCGACGATCAGCAGCAGTTGGACTATCCCCAAGCTGCCTACGGCACACCATCAAAACTTTACTTGTCAAACCTACATCCCTGATGTTATCTTTCGCGACATATTCAACGTTCCCTTCGCGGAGGTCCTACGGTGACCTATAATTCCCCGACGGAGGATGTAAGACCTGCCCTGAGATTCCTCCCGGCGATTGCTGTGCCGAAGTCGAGTTGGCCAGGACCAGCATCTATCGCAATAACGGCATTGTTGGCGGCAATGATGTTTGGTGGGTCCGCCGCGGTTCTCAAAGCTGCTCCGCCCCAAAGCAACGCGTCTGTGGCTTCGACGGCTGCGAGTGAAAACAATAAACAGCCCGTGAAGGCATTGGCGCAACACCGCGCTATCCCGATTACGCGCCGCTCGCCTAGTCCCGATGCGTCGACCGCCGCACCCTACCGGGCGGTTCTCAACCAATACTGCGTCGTCTGCCACAACGAGCAACTGCATACCGCGGGACTTGTGCTCAGTAAGATGGACGTCGCGAATGTACCGGAAGGTGCGGAGGTGTGGGAAAAGGTGATCGGCAAGCTTCGGACTGGGGCGATGCCGCCCGCAGGCATGCCGCGGCCGGATCAGACCACCTACAATGGCTTCGCTACTTACCTCGAGACAGCGCTCGACCACGCGGCAGTGGCCAAGCCTAATGCCGGCAGAGTCGCCATTCATCGGCTCAACCGAGCGGAATACAGAAACGCCATCCGCGACTTGCTGGGAACCGACATCGACGTTGGCTCGCTTCTTCCCGTCGACGATGCGGGCTACGGTTTTGACAACATTGCCGATGTCCTCTCCGTATCGCCGATGCTGCTGGTACGGTACATGTCAGCGGCGGGGAAGGTGAGTCGTTTGTCCATCGGAGATCCGAGTATCCTTCCCAATTTGGAGACGTACGATGTCCCTAACCTCCTGGCGCAAGATGAGCGCATGAGCGAGGATCTCCCGTTCGGTTCGCGGGGCGGAGTCGCGATTCGGCACAACTTCCCGCTCGACGGCGAGTACGTTATCAAACTCCGTTTGCAGAGAGCCGGCATCGAGCATGATAAGCAGATCATCGGCCTCACCGGGCCGCACCAGCTAGATGTTCGCGTGGACGGCGAAAGAATCAAGCTGCTCACGGTTGGCGGCGAGCAGCCTGGGAATAACGAGTCCGCAACGGGGACTTCGAATCCTTCTGGGAAAAAGAAGTTTGGATACGATTTCTCGGGGGACACGGCGGATGCGCATTTGGAAGTTCGCTTCGCAGCGAAGGCGGGTACTCGGCTCGTTGGGGTCAATTTCCTGAACGACGCGTGGGAGCGCGAAGGCGTGCTTGAGTCGCCACTGGCGGAATTCAGGATCCTCGATAAATCATCCGAGGGAAGAAGTGAGTCGCCCGGAACCAAAGAGGATACCCCTGCCGTGTCGCAAGTCTTGATCAGTGGGCCTTACAACGCGAAAGGGCTGGGAGACACGCCCAGTCGCCGCAAGATTTTTGCATGCCGTCCGGCCAACAGCGCGGACGAGCTTCCCTGCGCCAGCAAGATTCTCTCCAGGCTGGCGCGCAGCGCTTATCGTCGGCCTGTCACTGAGGGAGACGTCCAGCCTCTGCTCAACCTCTACAAGGTCGGCCGGAAAGATGGGGGCTTCGAGACGGGAATCGGGATGGCACTGCAACGAATCCTGGTTTCCCCGGAGTTCCTGTTCCGCATCGAACACGATCCGGCGAGCGTGGCGCCGGGCACTGCGTATCGAATCAGCAACCTCGAACTGGCCTCCCGTTTGTCGTTTTTCCTCTGGAGCAGCCTACCCGACAGCCAACTTCTGAGCCTGGCCGCAGCCGGGAAGCTCAAGGAGCCTGCGGTTTTGGAACAGCAGGTGCGGCGTATGCTCGCGGATTCCCGATCGAATGCTCTAGTGACCAATTTCTTCGGACAGTGGCTGTATCTGCGCAATATGCCCGGCGTGCATCCGGATCAGGATGCCTTCCCCGAATTCGACGAGAACCTTCGCGTCGCGTTCGAGCAAGAAACGCAGCTTTTTCTGGAAAGCAATTTGCGTGAAGATCGCAGCGTGCTGGACTTACTAAATGCGGACTATACGTTCGTCAACGAACGTCTGGCCCGTTTCTACGGGATTCCGAATATCTATGGCAGTCACTTTCGGCGTGTATCGTTGGACGGTCACGAAGAGCGAAGAGGATTGCTGGGCCAAGGCAGTATTCTGACCGTAACCTCCTATGCCAACCGAACGTCGCCGACGATTCGCGGCAAGTGGTTGCTGACGAACGTCCTGGGCACGCCGCCCCCGCCGCCCCCGGCCGACGTTCCGTCTCTGAAGGAAACTCCCCCGAACGGCAAAGTCCTGACGATGCGCGAGCGGATGGAGCAACACCGCTCGAATGCCGCCTGCGCGGTTTGTCACGCTCAGATGGACCCGCTGGGCTTCGCACTCGAAAACTTCAACGGCGTGGGCGAATGGCGAACCATCAGCGAGGCCCACACCCCGGTCGATGCGTCAGGAGTGCTGCCCAACGGCATTAAGTTTAACGGTCCGGCTGAGCTTCGGAAGGTATTGCTGAGCCATCCGGAACAATTCGCGAATACGGTCACCGATAGGCTGCTCACTTACGCCCTAGGCCGGGGGGTGGAGTATTACGATCAACCGGCTATCCGCAAGATCACCCGGGAAGCCGCTTCCAGCAACTATCAGTGGTCGTCAGTAATTATGGGGATCGTCAACAGCACGCCGTTTCAGATGAGGATGAGCAAGCCACAGGAGCCCGGTAAAGCCAAGACCACGGTAACTCAAAATCAAGTTACGAGGGAGTCGAAGCCATGATCATCACCAAAAAGCGTTTACCCCGCCGCACGTTTCTCCGCGGTCTGGGTGTGACAGTGGGATTGCCGCTGCTGGATGGCATGATTCCGGCATTAGCAACGGCTGCCGACGTCGTCGCCAGACCGGTGACCCGCATGTCATTCATGTACGTTCCGAACGGAATCATGAATCTGCGCCACGAGTGGTCGCCAGCGACGGTGGGCGCGCTGGAGATAACCCCAATTCTGGAGCCGCTGACCGCATTTCGGGATCATCTTCTCGTGCTCAGCGGCCTCTCCCACCCGGAGGGCCATCCACAGCCGGGCGAGGGTGGGGGAGATCATTCGCGAGCCGCCACGTCGTTCCTGACGGGTGTTCACGCCAAGCAGACGGAAGGCGCCGACCTCCAGGCCGGAACTTCATTGGATCAGATTGCTGCGAAGCAGCTCGGCAAGAACACCCAATTGGCTTCGCTCGAGCTCTCTCTGGACTCCACTGAGACCATCGGTGAATGCGAAACCGGCTATAGCTGCGCTTACACCAACACGCTCTCCTGGCGCACGCCCACGACGCCGATGCCGATGGAGAACCAGCCGCGCGCCGTATTCGAGAATCTGTTCGGCGACAGTAATAGCACTGATCCGAAAGTGCGGCTCGCCCGAATCCGGAGTGAGCGCAGCATCCTCGACTCCCTTTTCCAGGATGCCAGCGGCATCCTGAGGGGGCTCGGTTCGAGCGACCGCACCAAAGTCACCGAGTATCTGGATGCCATTCGCGATGTCGAGCGGCGAATCCAATTGGCCGAGGAGCAGTCCTCCCGGGATTTGCCAGTGGTGGAGCGCCCCATGGGCGGCATCCCCGCGACGTTTGAAGAGCACGCCAAACTAATGCTCGACTTGCAGGCCTTGGCCTTCCAGACTGACATGACCCGCGTGACGACCTTCATGTTGGGCCACGAAACGACAACCCGGTCCTACCCAGAACTGGGCATCCCCGATTCGCACCATCCCTTGACGCACCATGGCGGCGATCGCGACAAAATCGCCAAGGTGGTCAAGATCAACACGCACCATATCAGTATGCTCGCGTATTTCTTGGAGAAACTGAAGAATACTCCTGACGGTGACGGCTCTCTACTGGACCACGTGGTGATCCTCTATGGCGCCGGCCTGAGCGACGGCAACCTGCATTCACATGATAACGTGTCAACCCTGCTGGCGGGTGGAGGGTCGGGCAAGATCAAGGGTGGGCGCCACCTGCAGTATCCGACGAATACGCCGATGCACAACCTATACGGGACCTTGCTGGATGTGGCTGGTGTTCCCGTGGAGACCCTGGTGAGCAGCACCGGGAAACTCGAGCCGATTTCCATCGACTAAGCCTGTGAGGAGTTCGTTCCGTCGCCGCTGTTTCGGCCGTAAGCAAGTAGACGGTTCGGTGGGGCGGATAATACATTCTGGCGGGCGCCAGAACTCAGTGAAACGAGGAACGAAGATGAGCGTCAAAATTAGAAAGTTAGGGATCTGGTGGTTGGCACCTTTTCTATCGATCGCGAGCTTTGCCGGCACCAGTGGCGATCTTCGGCTGGTGGACGCGGCGAAGAACCGAAACCACGAAGCCGTGCGTTCCTTGGTGCAGCAACACGTCGATGTGAATACGCCGCAGGCAGATGGCGCCACGCCACTGGCTTGGGCGGCTCACTGGGATGATCTGGAAACGGCGGACCTGCTGATTCGTGCCGGCGCCAACGTGAACGCGGCGAACGGCTATGGTGTGACTCCTCTCTCGCTGGCTTGCGTCAACCAGAGCGTGGCCATGGTCGAGAAGCTCTTGAAGGCCGGGGCGGATCCAAACGGCGTACCGGCAGGAACGCCCGTGCTCATGACGGCCGCGCGCACGGGCAATGTGGACACGGTGAAATCGCTGCTGGATCATGGAGCGGACGTCAATGCGAAGGAGAGTTCGCGCGGGCAGACGGCTCTCATGTGGGCGGTGGCGGAGAAACACCCAGAAGTCGCGCGCGTGCTGGTCGATCACGGAGCGGATGTCCATGCTCATTCGACGAGCGGCTTTACACCCTTGCTCTTTGCCGCGCAGCAAGGCGATCTGGACGCTGCCCGGATGTTGCTCGAAGCGGGAGCGAACGTGAATGAGGCCGCACCGGAGGACGGCAGCACTCTGGTGGTGGCCACCCATAGCGGCCACGAGGCGCTGGCGCTATTTTTACTGGAGAAGGGCGCGGACCCGAACGCGGCGGACGCCTATGGAATTACCGCCTTGCACTACGCAATGCTGAAGGGACTCGCACGAGTCTCCGGAGTAAGACCCATTTCCGGCGCGGCCTTTTTGTACCGGCCGAACATGCCCGAACTGGTAAAGGCGCTCCTGGGACATGGCGCGAATCCGAACGCTCGAGTCGTGAAGTTCCCCCCCATGCCCAACACTAGGCTATTCAAAGCGATCGATCTCACTCCGGTGGGCGCTACGCCGTTTTTGCTGGCAGCCGCGAGCTACGATGCCGGCATTATGCGCCTTCTGGCAGCCAACGGCGCCGATCCGCTGCTCACGGATCAAGCCAAGAACACCCCGCTGATTATGGCAGCGGGCTTCGCGGAAGGAATAACCCATGCGGTCGAGCGCCCGAAGCAAGATGACACGGACGCCTTGGAAGCTGTCCGCGTAGCGGTGGAACTGGGCGCCGATGTCAACGGCACCAATGATATCGGTGAGACCGCACTGCACGGTGCAGCATATGTGGGAGCGAACGATATCGTTCAGTTCCTGGTGGAAAAGGGCGCCAAGGTGGACGCAGAGAACGTGTATGGACAGACGGCCTGGACGATCGCGGCGGAGGTCATGACGGCTGGAGTGGCAAAAGATAAAGATTTAAGGCCGCGAAACTCCCATGAGAGTACGGCGGATCTGCTTGTCAAATTGGGTGCCAAGCCACTGACCGACCCGGGGGCGCCAGTCTCGAACGTCGCGCAGTGACCTTGAAGTCGCTGACAACACCCGAGCGAAATGGTGAAAGTGACGATGGTGCGCGTCGCCGGTCATCGCTAGAGGCCTGTCCCTCGCCAAATCATTGCGGGAGGTATAGTCAACAGCGCGAGTGAGGCCTGAAAGGAGCGTTTAATGCTTCGATTTGTCGTCGCGGCCTTCCTGGCGGGTGTGGCGGCCTTGGCCGCCGATGGTCCCTCCTCCACTATTTCTCCAGAATCGATCACGTTCAACAGGGATGTGCTGCCGATCTTGCAGAAGAACTGTCAGACCTGTCATCGCCCTGGGCAGATCGCGCCCATGTCATTTCTCGATTATCAGAGCGCGAGGCCGTGGGCAAAGGCGATGAAGGCCGCGGTTGCGAGCAGGAAAATGCCTCCGTGGTTCGCCGACCCGAAATACGGCCACTTTTCGAACGATCGCGCACTGCAGCAGAGCGAGATCGACATGATCGTGGCCTGGGCCGAAGGCGGAGCGAAAGAAGGCGATCCCAAGGATGCGCCCCCTGCGGTGGCATGGCCAGCGGATGGCTGGCAGATCAAGCCCGACTATATCGTAAAAGGGCCGCAGTATGACGTCCCCGCGCAAGGCATCATGGAGTGGACCAACGTGGTCATGCCGACCGGGTTCACCAAGGACACCTGGATTACGTCCTTGGAGATCAAACCCAGCGCGCTTCAGGTGACCCATCACATCTGCATCCGCTTCATCACTCACACGCCCGATGTACAGTATGGCGTCCCAGTCTGGGTGGATAAGCAGCGCGACGACAGCGGGAGTGAACTGCCCAGGCCCAAGGGCGAAAAACAACGGCTCCCTGGAGTGGCGGGAGTGCAGGGAGACGACCGAGAGTCGCTGGCCGCCAGAAGCATTAGCCCTGGGGGACTCGAAGGCTGCTATGTCCCCGGTCTGCAGGCCACCGATTATCGAGTGTTCAACGCGGCCAAGCTGATTCCCGCCAATGCCGACATCGTGTTCCAGTTGCACTACACCACTGTCGGCAAGCCCATGACGGACGAGCCCGAAGTTGGCTTTACCATTGCCAAGGAACCGCCCCAGCGCCGGTTCATCTCTTACAACAGCCAGCCGGCGGTGGGTACCGACAGCGAAGTCTTTCGCATTCCGCCCAACGACGGGAACTGGGCGAGCCCTCCGGCCGAGATCCTGTTCAACGAGGACGCACAACTGGTTTGGATGATGCCGCATATGCACCTGCGCGGGAAGGACATGACGTACCGTCTGGAGTATCCGACCGGCGAGCAGCAAGTCATTCTCAACGTGCCTCACTACGACTTCAACTGGCAGCTCGGCTACTACACGAACATTAAAATTCCCAAGGGCAGCCGGATAGTGGTAGATGCCCACTTTGACAACTCGCCCGGCAACAAGTTCAACCCCGACCCCAACCGGCCCGTGTATTACGGAGATCAGACTTGGGAAGAGATGATGGCCCCGTTTTTCGGCATCGTGGTCGATGTGAAGGCCGATCCCAGGAAGGTCGTCACCGTGAAGGGCACCCCCCGCGGCGGCGCGTAAGGACACTCCTAGATGAGTGTGCAGCTTCGTTTTGGTTAGCTTAGGCCCTATCGGCCTTCCAGCATGTCTTCACGCGTCCCCCAAATAGCGTTGGACGACAACGCGCAGCGAATTAAGGGGGCTGGAATTAATTGAGTACTTCCGAGTGAACAAAATCGTGGGGGATGGGAGCGATGACGCTTCAAGACGCCCAACCTGCGCTCATTATCGGCCCAATTCCTCTCGAATTATTGCCCCTCGTGCACGCCAACGGTGAACACCTGTGAGGAGGTCAGCTCTATGACACGGCGATTCGTTTTTTCGATTTCCATCGGCGTTCTGCTGGCAAGCCTCTGGCTCACGGCACAGGTGAAAGATTTCCGCCCGGTCACCGAGCCCATGCTGCGCAACCCCGCTCCGGGCGATTGGCTCAACTGGAGGCGCACCGACAACGCGTGGGGTTACAGCCCGCTCGATCAGATCAACACGCGGAACGTACAACAACTGCAACTCGCCTGGTCGTGGGCGATGGACAACACGGGCGCTCAGGAGGCTACGCCGCTAGTCCACGATGGGGTCATGTACCTGCCGAACCCGCGCGGCGTCATTCAGGCGTTGGACGCCGCGACTGGAGACTTGATTTGGGAATATCGCCCCGAGGGGGCGAAGTCGTCCGAAGGGGCTGGCGGCGAAGGTAACGGGGTCCAAAGAAACATCGCGATCTACGGAGACAAGATATTCGGAACCACGAATGACGCCCATATCATCGCCCTGGACGCCCGTTCAGGGAAGCTGGCGTGGGACAGGCCGGTGGCCGATTCAAAACTGGGATACGGATACACTTCCGGCCCAATCGTCGTTCGCGGCAAGGTGATCGCGGGTATGACGGGGTGCAGCCGCTACAAAGAGGACGTCTGCTTCATCAGCGGGCATGATGCGGCCAGCGGAAAGGAGCTGTGGCGAACGTCCACCGTTGCTCGTCCTGGTGAGCCCGGCGGCGACACATGGGGCGACCTGCCGCTGGCTTTCCGCGCAGGCGGCGACGCGTGGATCCCGGGCAGCTACGATCCGGAAGCGAACCTCGTCTATTGGGGCACGGCGCAGGCCAAACCGTGGGCCAGAGCGGTCCGCGGTACCGACGGCGACGCGCTCTATACCAACTCGACCCTGGCGCTCGATCCGGACACTGGAAAAATAAAGTGGTATTACCAGCACCTTCCCGGCGAAACGCAGGACATGGATGAGGTGTTCGAGAACATCCTGATTGACTCCGGCGGCCGCAAGTCACTCTTCGAGATGGGCAAGCTGGGCATCCTCTGGCAGCTCGACCGGACCACCGGCGCGTTCATCCACGCCACCGATCTAGGCTACCAGAACATCGTGGAGGTGGGTCCGGAGAGTGGCAAAGTCACCTACCGGAAGATTCCACAGATCGGTGTCGAGCTCGAGATGTGTCCGAGCACAGCCGGATTCAAGGACTGGCGAGCGATGGCTTTCAGCCCGCAAACCAATGCGTTGTACATCCCGATGGCCCTGAACTGCGAGAAGGCCACCTTCGGCGCAGTGGAGAAGGTGATCGGCAAGGGCGGCGTTGGTCCGGTCCGCCGCCGGGATTACAAATATCCGCAGTCGGGAGGCAACCTGGGTGAATTCCTAGCCATGGATACAAGATCCGGCAAGGTGTTGTGGCGTCATCGCACACCTTCACCGTCCAATACCGCCGCGCTGGCCACCGGAGGAGGACTCGTAATCGGCGGCGACTGGGATCGTCACATGTACGCGTACGACGCGGCTACCGGAAAGATTCTCTGGCAGACGCGTCTGCCAACTTCCGGGCAGGGGTTCCCCATTACCTACTTGGCGAACGGGAAGCAGTACCTAGCCATGCCCGCTGGCACTGGCGGCGGGAGCTGGTCGACGCTGATTCCATCGGAATTGGCCCCGGAGCTTCACCAGCCAAAGTCTGGCAACACCTTGCTCGTTTTCGCGTTGCCAGTAAGTCACAACAGCGAATCGTCCCTGGCGGTACCGCCAAAATAGCCGCCCCAGGCTCGCGAGCGCATCAACACGTCATGAGCAGGATCACCCTGCCCAGAATCCTTTAGGCATTTCTCTGTTATTCGAAAGATTGCGGGCTCGCGGCTGCCCGGCGGCCTTTAGCGCTGTAGCAATTCAATCTTTACGGCCGCCGGACCTTCGACATATGACATGTGGATGTCCCGCACGGGCCTGGGCTCGGTTGTAAACTTCACGCCCTTGGCTTTGAGCTCGGCGGCCTTTGCGCCGAGGTCCATGGTAGTCCGCCAACCGATATGATCGATTGCGTGGCCCTCGCTCGGCGTGGCGTCGCCCTTCTCCGCGAGAACCCAGACCTCGCCATACCTCACGGCATCCACCCGTCCTTTCAGCTTCCTGCGCTCGCCGCCAAACATGTCTAGGTACCACTTCAAGGCAGCTTCAGGGTCAGGTGCCCGCAGATGGACGTGGTGGAAGCCGAGTGTTTCGGGATCCTGCAGGACCTCGATTTTGGTGCCCCACGGGTCTTCAATGAAGGCGTGCCTGAACAGCCCTGGTTCTTCTTGGATCGGCATCATGATCTTGATGCCTGCCGTTTCCAACTCCTTCATTTTTGCGGCTAGATCAGCGAAGGAAAGACCGATGTGATCGACGGCGCTGCCGGCACTGGGCAGAGGCTTGTCGTTCTTCAGGAGGATGAATCGGACTTTGCCGAAAAGGAGGCGCTCGTTCGGCTCCCCCGCCGGCCCGGGTTGCCCACCTAGATATTTGGCGTACCACTCGACCGCCTTCGCCGGGTCGGGAACGCCGAGATGCACGTGGTCGTAGGTCAGCGTCTCAGTCACCGCGGGCGGTGTGCCCGCAGGCGGCTGTGCCCTCCTTCCAGGAGTACGCCCCATGCCGGGCTGCGTCTGACCAGCCAGGAGGAGTGCTGCAACAAGCACGAGCGTCATGGAACCAGTTTTTCTAACGGATTGCACCATTTGGAGTCCACCTCCGTGTTTGCGCCGGATTTTTGTCGCTCTGGATCGGAGAACTACGGTAGAAGAGTTACGCCTCCTGCCTACTCCGGAACCCTCGCGGACTTCGGTGGCATGTTACCACCCCTCGCACATCTGGCCGTGCGGGCCTTCAAAAACGAAACACAAGGCCGGTCGACAATCGAAGGCTGTTCTCCTTATTCGGTAAAAAAGGTAAGGAAAGCCGCGTCTGAACGGCGTCAGCTTGCACCCGCCAGGCTACCCAGGAAATAACTGAAACATTTATTCCTCCGCCGAGTATATCCGCAAATGAGGTGTGAGACATCGGATCGCGATAAAGAGCGCCACCGAAAAGCGCATGGGCATAGGGCTCAAACCTTCCCAATCGCAAGGAGACTTGTGGCCCGACGGCGAGAGTGTACGAACTTACGTTCGTGTTGTTTGCATAGCAGGAAAAGGGTGAACTGTACTGGGAACAAAACAAGTCCGTTGTCGCGTTGCCGTAATGGCCACTGAAGTCCGCGACGATCCCGAGGACCGGGAGAACTTTTGCTTCCAGTGAACCGTTCCAGCCGTTCAGGCTGCGCGCCTCGGGGTTATTCTTCCGTTGGTTTTCTATGCCGCATTGCCATGTTGCGTGGCTCTGTGGGGTCAGTTTTCGACAGTTACTTGGCTTGAAATCGGATTTCACAGGAGTGGGTGGCCATCAAGTGTCCTGCGGGGTGGTTACGTTGGAATGTCCTGGGCTGGGATTTGGCTCTGGTTCTGGTTGGTACTTTCTGCTCCTCACCGCCTTCGCCGCGAGGCTATGACTAATTTCTAAATCGTGAGGGCACAAGCATGCCACTTCTCATCCTCCGCGTGGGCATCGCAGAACCACCTGCCACATATCGGACAGTGCACCGTCGCCTGACAAGTACACCGATCACCATCGCGGGACGCGCATAAGTGCTCCGGGTT
>QHYR01000203.1 GCA_003223315.1 Acidobacteriota bacterium
CTTATCGAGCGCGTACGAAGCGCTGCCGTGATGTGCAAACATCGGAACCGAAACCAAAAGACCCAGGGTCATAGTCATCGCCATGACAAGCCTCTTACTCATAGTGGAATCCTCCGTCTTTACGAATCCATCCTCTCCTTTATGACCGGCTCTGCAAACAATGTCAAAGGCAGTTTCCCTCTCGCTCGACTGTCACTTTTTGCTGGCATCATCGCCAAAAGCGTCGAGATAGAGCTGGTAGTTTTTTGGCGAGCATATGTTTTCGTTTTCCTCGGTATGGGCATCTTGCAGCCTAAACGCCATCTTCAAGGCGTCAAAGGGTTTACTATACATTATCGGATCATTGATCGTCTCTGACCATTCCAGAGTGTCATAGTCCAGGCGCCGGAATGTCTCCGTTATGCGAGCCTGATCACTAACGGGCCTGCCAGTATTATCGAGCCAAACCCGGTCTTCAGGCATGGTTCCGACCGTTTGAACCTCGAGGGTGTAATCGTCGAGCCATTTGCCGACGGAGTAGCCCATCCACCGCGGTTCCCTGAACTGGCCGTCTATTTCCACGCCGCCATCCATCAATTTGGGGAGGGGACGACCGTCGATCCAAATGATGCGCCATCGGCTGTCGTAGTGATACAAAATCGCCACCTTCGCCTCGTCCTGAAAGATTTGGGTAAATCTGAGGCTGTAATGATTCCAGCGTGGAAATCCCAGGGGTTCGCAGAAATTCCTGGGATCATTGTGTTCGTTCGGCGGGACCGCGTCGATTCCCTCGGTTGGCTTATGAGTCTTGTACACCTCCAGTGCGTGAGGCGTGTATGGTAGCGCATTCTCCGGTTTCCCATTGTTTGGCTTTAACTGCACGCCGCCTGCCTGAGTTCCTGCGTCCGGCCCCCCGGCCGTACTCCACGACCCGGAGATGCTGCGCCGTGGAGCTGGTTTCCGATTCTGTGGTGTTATCCGCGGTTTATGCCAATCCACCTCAGGCCAAGTCGGCTTAGAGTTGTTCTGGGCCGATATGCCAATGGAAATTGTTAGCGCGGCAGCCGACAGACCAACCATTAAAACCCAAAAGCGATTTAGCATTTTCGGTCCCTCCAAGATCGAAATATCCCAGCGAGGAGTTGTAAGCCCGCGTACAACCGGCTTCGTCGCAGCGAATGTCACATTTCAGGCGTGCGCCGATTTCGCAAGGTTTGCTTCAAGCTCGTCATCGAATGTGCGGATCGCGACGAGGTCAGGTTCAGTTCCATTACGGCGAGGTCGTCTGTTTTCAGTCACCTTGTCCCTACAGAGCTTAGATCGTAAGAATGATATCCGTTTTAGCCTATAGCGCCCGAGAAACGGCATCACCGGAAACTGGGCATCGGCCGAAAAGCCACTTTCCTCTGCTACGCACGGTTATTGGCCGGTCGCCCGAATCTTTGTGGCTGCGGCGCAATTCTGGACCACGCTGAAGTATCGTGCGACGCCATCCGCACCTACATCGAATGGATTCGGTTCGCCCGTTTGGCGGTTTGCGGCGCTGTGGGCTTTGAAGAAGGCGTCGTCGAACTCGGAGTGATTCGACATCAGCGCTGTTGCGCCGTAGTCGGCAGCGGCCCTCGCCATCCTCTTCGACGAGGCAATGTAGCCGTCATAGTATGCGGCGCTGGCATTAAAGGGAATGGCCGTCCCGCCGACGTAAGCGACACGTAGCGGCTTGCCGTTATCTCGCACTTCAAATAGATAGGAGAGCGTTCCGGGAGTGTGGCCTGGCATCGTGACGATCTGAACGGAGGCATCACCCACGGAGACCTTCATCCCGTCGGTACCCACCGTGTCATGCTTCGGTTTGCCTCCGGCATGGTTGGTCGATTTGTCGACGGCCCCCCAATCTTCCGCGCCGTAGATCAGGTGTGCGCCCGGGATCTCGTCCTGCAGCAACTTGGCGCCGCCGTCATGGTCGGCATGGGCGTGCGAAAGAATGACATATTTGACCTTATTCTTATCCAACCCGAGCTTCTTCAGGCCATCTAAAATTTCATCTTTCGCGGCATAGTCGTAGAGCGCCTCAATGATGATAATGCCTTGGTTGCCCACGATGGCCCATGCGCTATGGATCTTTGTACCGACGAAGTACAGGTTATCGGCGACTTTGGCGGGTTCGGCATGCCACGTTTCCCGGGCAGGCGGTCGGCGAGATGCTCCTGCAGCCGGGGCGGCCGCAGCCTGCAGCCCGGATGGAACTGGAATGCAGAGGCGAAGGAAGGTCCCTGCCCAATCGGTACCAGCGGCGATTTTGGCCGCCCCGAGGTAGCCGTCAACTGTGGTAGGAGGCGTCTGCGCCGATGCGATCCCGATGGTCGCGACCAAGGCCGTGGCCGCGACGATGCTGATTGTAAGTGACTTCATCTGATTGATCCCTTTCGTGTTTTGCGCGGTACGTTCGTGCGGAAGGTGCGGACATCGTACGCCGGTCCAACAATGACTGCAACGGAGAGTTCGTGGCCCACGCGCTCTGAGATGGCCTTGCGCGGAGCCAGTTTCCGAAAAGTCGTGCCAGCTCAACCGGTCGATGCAACACCGTCCAATCAGTTGATCGGACAATACTTCACCCCGGAGCGCGATCTGTCTGGCTGTATTCAATCAGACCTATACAGGGTAGTGTTTTTTTGAATCAACGCTCGCGACCGACTTTCGCCCTGAGAACTCCTGCAAGTAGACGGGTCGAGCAAGTGTTGCGCTGACCCATTGAGACCGCCCGACTTATCAGGATGTGGCCGCAGTTCCTCAACGGATGGCTTGCTTTTAACAGAGATTCGCTCGAATCCGGCTGAGCCACGGAAAACGATTGAGCGCACAGACTTGGCTACCGTTTGTTCTATTGCTGCCTGTCATCAGCCATCATTTGGCTGATAAAAATGGACGCGTCGAGATACATCTCGTCAGAATTACCAGCCGAAGGAGGGGGATCGCTGTAGATATCGCCGGATCTTACCCCATTTTCACGGCGTATCGCAGCCAGCATTTGGCCAGTCTGTCCGTCCAACAAGTACTGTTGAAAATATTCGTCCCCCTTGCCCAAGTTGGCCTTCCAGACAGTCAGCCGAACGTAGCAGCGATTCGTTTTCGGCTCATAGTGCGACAATTGTTCTTTCTTCAAATCATCGCCGACAACGGTATTCTTCATAATCCTCTCGCCGAGCTCAGCGCATTTCGATCTCAAATTAAAAACCTCGGTGGCAGTCGGACTGCGAAACGAGGGTGCATCCACAGGTGGAATGGGCGCGGACGACTTTTGACAGCCAGAAAAGAAGAGAAGCACTGAAAGGGCAAAGAGTCTCATGACAGTCCAATTCCAGCATTTGGCGGAAACCACCCTGCGGTTCGTAGGCTAGGCATACGAGAGAAAATACCATGATTAATAACCAGGTAAGAATCCCAGAAAGGTACGGATAACTCCCGAGAAACGGCATTATCGGAATGTGGCGGGATAGCTGAAATGCGGGGGCCTCACACGCCCCTTGTGGGCCCAGACACGTCTTACCGTCTGTCACAATTCACGCCAACGAGACTGAGCTCCCCGTAGGGGCATCCGGTTTTGGCGTGTGGCGCGGACGGGCTGTGTGTCGAAAATCAGCGCGGTGGACTGGTTCGGAAGGAATGCCAGATACGCCAGTGAATGGGAACTACGTAACTCGTAGGTGCTCTGAAAAACTCGTGGCCTTTGGCAAAATCTCAAGAACAGGGCAGATCGTGTTGATTCCTCATGAGTTCGGGCAGAATCAGTTGTAAAACACCTCATTTGCAGAGCGTCTGAGCTTTTTTTCAGCCCCGCATTACTCCAGACACGTGATTCCGACTTGCGTTTGCGAATCCCCCTGCTTTTACCCTTCCTTTAAGGTTTGCACGTGTGGTCGCTACGGTTCAGACTTAACAGCACAACACATAGCTCTGACTACGGTTGCCAGCTTGAGGCTTTGCCGGAACTTCACGTTGTTGATTGTGAAGAACCCGCTGAATTTCAGATAGTCGTCAACCAGTAGTTCTAGAATGTCATGAGCGCGGGACATTATTCGGCTGCTTGTAGTGAAACCCGGCGATCCGCCGCACCGTGTGATACGATCTCGACGGGCTGCGATAGTAGCAAAGATGACTGCCGATCGGAATCTGCCGTCCGGCTCTGAGGCTCCGCCATCCCTTACGATATCGATAGTGTAATTCGTCGCTCATCGCCCGCGCGTCCTTCACGGATCCGCAGGGTGATCGTGATCGCCGGGCTTTTAGGGCTGTTCCTTTGGGCGATTACCATTGCCTCCAATCTCATCATTGAATACAACTGGTGGCAGGAACTCGGGCAGGCTTCAACCTGGATCAATATGCTCTGGTACAGCATTGCTCCGGGTGCGATCGGTGCTATGGTCGCTTTCATCGCGCTTTGGCTGGCTCATTCTCGTGGAGCGCACTTCGCTGGCGTTCGCTCTCGGGATTTTCGGTTGTACTCCTGGCTGGTTCCGGCGGGCCTAGGCGTGGTAGCGATTCTATTTGCCTCGGCTTCGATCGACTATTGGGCGGTGATGCGCTTTTGGGGATCGAGGGGAGTGACGCTGGCAACGAACGCTTGGAAAGATCAGGTTTTTTCGCACGCCTTGCCTTTTTACTTGTTCAGTCTGCCATTTTATTCCGAAGTTCTCGGATTCGTCTTCGTGTTGGCGATTCTTTGCGCGCTGCTCTTTTGGGTCACGGCCAGGGGCTGGCAATTGTGGCTCAGTCGCGGAATGGCCAGAAACCTTGATCGCGGATTCGAGGCGCTGCTGTTGCCGGGAGCGACGCGCACGGGCTTCGTGCGTGCGATTGCGGCAATTCTGTTGCTTGGCCTTGCCGCATGGGTCTTTCTTGGCAATTACAACCTCGTGTATAGCTCCCATGCCTTCATGACTGGCGCCGATTACGTCGACGAAAAAATCACCCTTCCTTTGCGCTGGCTGCTCATCGTTGCAATCTTGGCGGCGCTGCCGCTGGCCTGGACATCAAGATACAGGAAGGCCATCGCTCTGATCGCAGCGATTTTTGTGCTGGAACTCGCTTTGCCGGCCATCGTGCGCGCCGTCTATGTGCGGCCGAACGAAATCTCGATCGAGCGACCCTACATCGAGCGGCATATTCAGGCGACCAGGATTGCCTTCGCCCTGGATCGCAACGCCACCGAACGGACTTTCACTAGTTCCGGGCAAGGGACGGTGGACGCCATTCAGGATGCAGCTCTGCTCGAGAACGTTCGCCTGTGGGACCTCCGTGCCTATGGCGCGACGATCACTCAGATCCAAGCGCTGCGCCCCTACTACACCTTTCCCGACACGGACGTGGACCGCTATTTCCCCAACGGTCGCATCAAGCAGGTGATGCTCTCCGCGCGCGAGATGGATGTCAATCAGCTATCCGCCGAAGCCCAACAAAGCTGGATTAATCCGGGATTCATCTATACACACGGTTTTGGCGTTGTCGTCTCGGAAGTGAATCGCATAACGCCCGATGGGTTGCCGGTCTTGCTCATAGAAAACGCCCCGCCGGAAATCAAGGCTCCGGGGTTCCGGCTCACGCGCCCAGAAATCTACTACGGCGAGAGCACACAGGACCCAGTGTTTGTGCATACCGCCCGCGAGGAGTTCGATTATCCGTCCGGCGATCAGAACAAATACTCGACATATCAAGGCTCCGGGGGTTTTCCTGTCGGCTCGTTCCTCGTAAGGGCGGCAGCCGCGATATCGCAGGGCGAGCCGAGCATTATTTTTACGAGCTATCTGACCGACCAAAGTCGCATGATGATCTACCGCAAGGTGCAGGCGAGATTGGCGCACCTCGCCAGTTTTTTGCAGTGGGACCCTGATCCCTACCTTGTCATTACAGATGATGGTCGGTTGGTATGGATGGTAGACGGCTATACGACTTCGCTCTTGCATCCGTACTCGGCCACGATTGCGGTCAGCGGCCTCGACGAGGGCGCCAACTATATTCGCAATGCGGTCAAAGCCACGGTGGACGCCTATACTGGGAAAATATCCCTATTTGTATTCGATCCCGCCGATCCCATCATCCAGTCCTATGAAACGCTGTTTCCGAAGCTCTTCCAGCCAGCGTCCGAAATGCCTGCCGATCTGCGCCGCCACGCCCGCTACCCTGAGGTTCTCTTTCGCTCTCAGGCCGAGGCCTACCGTATTTTTCACATGCGTGACCCGCAGGTCTTCTACAACAAAGAAGATCTATGGGAGGTCGCCCACAGCCTGACCAACCAATCCGGCCAACCTATATCTATGCAGCCCACTTACGTCGTGGCAACCCTGCCTGGAGAAAGAGATGCAGAGTTCCTACTGATCCTGCCTTTCACTCCCCGCGGTAAAGATAATTTGATCGGATGGATGGCGGCCCGATGCGATGGCGATCGGTTAGGCGACTTGATCTATTTTCAACTGTCAAAGCAACAACTGATGTACGGCCCGATGCAAATCGAGTCACGCGTGGACCAGGATCAAAATATCTCGAAGGATCTGAGCCTATGGAACCAGCAGGGCTCGCACGTTCTGCGGGGGAATATCATCGCTCTCCCGATCAGCGGCGGCTTCCTCTATGTGGAATCCATTTACATTCAGGCCACTGAGGCTCGTATGCCGCAGCTAAAGAAGGTTGTCCTGGCTATGGGAGACCGGCTGATCTACCGGGATACCTTTGAGCAGGCTCTCGGCGAAATGACGGGCGGTTCCCCGCCCGGGCCGCCAGCCACCGCCGCGGCGACCTCCTCTCCAAAGCCCTCGACGCCGGCCAGCCAGCCGGATGTCTCCGCTCTTGCGGAACGCTTGGCCCATCTTCGCGAGCAGGCCGAACAACTAGCCAGAGAGCTGGAGAGGCTCGAAAACGACACGCGGAAGAAATAAACATTATGTCGTCAGTTTTCGGCGCGGACGGGCCGTGTGGAGAAATATCAGGCGCGATAAACTGGTTCGGAAAAGAATGCCAGATACGGCAGGGATGGGGCTACATAACTCGCGAGGTACTCTAAAAAACTCGTAGTCTTTGACGAAATCTCAAGAACAGGGCAGATCCTGTTGATTCCTCATGAGTTTGGGCAGAATTAGTTGTAAAACACCCATTTGCAGGGCGTCTGAGCGTTTGTCAGCGCCGCATAACTCCAGACACGTGATTCCGAATTGCGTTTGAGAATCCCCCTGCCTTTACGTCCATTCAGTGTTTGAACGTGTGATCGATGCGGTTCAGGGCTGATCTCAGGCGCGTCAACGAGGATTCGTCCGCTGAATACAGAGTCGCGTAAAAATGAACGCTGGAACCTAGCAGCCCCAGCCACGAAGAATAAAGAGCCCGCCGCAATCTTATCGGGGAGCATGACATCAAATTCGCTCCCGCAGTTGTGCAGCAACGTGGACTTTCTGTCTCACTCTTACAGTGCGGGCATTTAATGGTCATCGTAACGAAGCGCGACTCCCTTAGCCATGCGTTCCCCTCGACTCAGTCCGTTGCGGCTCGACGGGATTTTATTGAACCATCTGGCGCTGTCTTCCGCCCGGACGCATCTAAGTGGATTGGGAATCCAGAATTCTGTCGTGGGGAGCTTAAAAATGCACTTACAGGCAAAGCTCATCTCCGGATTTTGTTTTTTGATGGTTACCATTCCAATTCCTCGCACCCTGTCTGCCCAGCAAAAAGAGACGGCCACGGGTGTACCCGTGCACATGGTCGTCAGCCTGGAACCGAAGCATGGCAATGAAGTTCCGACGATCACCCAGCAGGACGTTATTGTTAACCAAGGGCACGATCGCCGGCCCGTTACCGGCTGGGTCCCGGCGACAGGAGATCATGCGGGACTGGAACTAGCAATTCTCATAGACGATAGCGCGGGATTCAGCTTTGGTTCCCAAATGGACGACATTCGCGCTTTCATAAGGGAACAGGCGCCTACAACCTTGATTGCCGTCGGTTATATGCATAACGGCACGGTGTCCTTGGCCCAGAATTTCACGCAAGATCATGCTGCCGCGTCCAAATCCTTGCGGTTGCCGCAGGGGTTTATCGGCGCCGAAGCGAGCCCCTATTTCTCGCTAACCGATTTCATCAAGAGATGGCCTGCCAACCCATTTTTACCGCGGCGCGAAGTGCTCATGATTACCAGCGGCATCGACACGTTTTATGGCGGCGGATATCCAGACCCGTACGTGGACACGGCGGTTCAGGACGCCCAGTGCGCGGGCGTCGTCGTGTTCTCGATCTATACGCCGGGAGCAGGGCATTTCGGGCATACCTACTGGCGAATCTACTGGGCCCAGAACTATCTTGCTCAGCTTTCTGAAGAAACAGGTGGCGAATCCTATTACTTTTTGGGGTCGCAGGCCCCTGTGGCGTTCCAGCCGTATCTCAATCAGATGAGCAGCCGGCTTACCCATCAGTTCCTGCTGACATTTTTGGCTAAACCCGAGAACAAGGCTGGGACCGAGCCGGTAAAGGTCTCGACCGAAATTCGCTCTGTCGATCTGGTGGCCCCGGATAAGGTGTGTGTCCCGGCTTCGCAGGAGCACTAATCGGCTAAAGGCAATCGCGTGCTATTTGTGGCTTTTAAAAGAGCCAATGAGCCGCGCCTAAAGCCCGGTCAAGGCAGCAGCCGGGGCTCGGGCTCACCTGACAAAATCCTGATCTGCCATCAGCCGATCCGCACAGTTTCCGCAGGTCAATGTGGTGCTGGCTAGTAAGGGTTCTTCCTCAAGTTCCGCACATTCCGAGCAAACCATCCATCCGGCTTCCCCATCTTTCGACGGCGTGCGTTCGGTTGCCTCTTCGAAAAGAGAAATTGGCACACCGTTCACAACGTGAACACAAACAAGGTACTCGCGAGTGGCTTTAGCGTGGTGATCGCACGTAAGTTTTGGCATGGCTCAGCTTCTCGGAGCCGTAATAAGCTCATTCTGAACTTATCGAACATCTCACGCCGAGCACACTTTTGACCAGAGTTTGGGTTGAGAATTTACTTCTAGCTATTTTCTGCAATCTTCCTTCTCTAGAGGTGAGGATGGTCTGCTTGGGACAGACAGTGCTCCGTTAGAACGATTCCCGAAAAGCTCTAAGAATCCGCTCTAAGAAGTGCCCGCACGTTGCACAGCTTGTTTTTCAGGGGGCAACAAACGGCTAACGGCTGGAACCAAATCCTTACCTGCTGCGGCCTTCGTGACAAAAGTTCCGTCGCCGAAGAGCCGAGCCAAGATAGCGGCCTCATGCGGCGTGTAGTTACTGCTGATTAGTACAACCTTGGTTTCAGGCGCAAACTGACGGAGTTCATAGGTTGCTGAGATGCCGTCCATCACCGGCATTACAATGTCCATCACCACCACATCCGGCTTGAGCTTGCGTGCGCTGTCCAGAGCGGCTTTACCGTCTGCTGCTTCGTAAATGCTCCAGCGCCGCTGCTCTGCCAGTAACGAGCGCAGTGTGTGACGCACGTACCGCTGGTCATCAACAACGAGAATTTTGGCTGGAATCGGCATTAGAACATCGGGGCTCGATCAGGTTTCGAAGGCCGAGGACGTACCCGGATGTCTCGATTACCAGCTTTCTCGCCTCTTCATTCTTCAATGAAAGGTGAGCTAGTTCCCGAAGTTTACGGCGTTGCCCAAGAATGTCGAGGTAAGCGATGCAATAATAGCCGTGGTGAAATTGGTCGGGTTCGTTTGGCATTGTGTCAGAGCGGGAAGGCTTTGCGGCTATTGCTTATCCGCATTCGGTTCAGAGCATCAAGCGTTTCTGTGTAGTGCAGTCGGGCAGTGTCCTTCAATGTAGGCGTATTCATGCTGGCGACTTTATCGAATAGCTCGCGGTCGTCATTTTCGAGTTGTTCAAGCTGTCCTATAGGCCGCGGGTCGTGCAAGTAGTCTAGTTCCCACTTCACGCTCTTGAGTGGTTGAGGAAGTTGCAGTCGCCGCATGCCGAGCTGATCCGCCAAGTCGGCGTATCGGAACAGACCTTCTACCGATGGAAGAAGAGGTACAGCGGGCTGGAGGTCGATCAGGTCCGGCAGCTGAAGCAGATGGGGGAGGAAAATGCGCGGTTGAAGCGCATTGTGGCCGACCTGACGCTGGACAAGGCTATGCTGCAGGACGTGCTCAGAAAAAAATTCTAAAGCCTTCGCGGTATCGCCCCGTGGTGGAGTATTTGAGCGTGAGCTACCGGATCAGCGAGCGAAGGGCCTGCCGGGTGACACGACTGCATCGCGGGACGTATCGCTATAGCAGCCAGAAGAATCCGTGGACGGTGCTGCGAATGAAGATTCGGGAGATCGCACAAGCAAGAGTGCGCTACGGGTATCGCAAGATACGGGTGCTGCTGAACCGGGAAGGCGGGGGGGTGGGCAAATCGCTGATGCAGCGATTGTATCGGGAAGAAGGATTGGGGCTGAAACAAAGGCCGAAACGACGACGGAGGGCGGCGGAGCATCCACGCGAGAGGGTTCGGGCAACGGAAGCGAATCAGGCGTGGAGTTTGGACTTCGTGGCGGACCAACTGACGGATGGGCGGCGGTTTCGGGCACTGACGATCGTGGATGTGTTCACGAGAGAAAGTCTGGCGATCGAAGTAGGGCAAGCGTTGAAAGGAACGGATGTAGTGGAGGTGCTGAATCAAATTCGTGTCGAGCGCGGGGCACCGAAAATGCTTTTCTGCGATAACGGGTCCGAGTTCACCAGTCAGATCATGGACCTATGGGCGTATCAGAACGGAGTGCGGATCGATTTCAGCCGGCCGGGGAAGCCGACCGACAACGCGTACATCGAAACCTTCAACGGCACTCTGCGAGCCGAATGCCTGGACGCACATTGGTTCGAGACGGTGATGGAAGCGAAGGAGAGCATTGAGGCTTGGCGGAAGGAATATAATGAGAGCCGTCCTCACAGGGCTCTCGGGGAGAGGACGCCGAACGAATTCGCCAATGAGGTTGCGGCTAGCCGCAACCTCATTGGATTACAAGCAGCCGAAAACTCACCCTAGAGTTGGTA
>QHYR01000204.1 GCA_003223315.1 Acidobacteriota bacterium
CCATCGAACGGTTGGGGGACGCAGACCGTTCAAGATAATAGACTCGATATTACTGGCGAGTATTTTGCCAGAAATGTAATCTAACCGTCAAATAAATATAGCATTGGCTGACTCACGCAACGACACTCCACGAGGCAGCTCTGTTGAATGAGCTGCCCTCCGGCGCATCACAGATGCGAATCGAGACTGTGTTCGCCCATTCAGAAACCTCGCCCCGAGTTCGGCGACCTTTTTATCGCCTGCTCCATAGAACGTTTTCGCTTCAGAGCGCACTGATGCTGGAATTTGAAGTCTGAACTCTCAAGCCCAACCTAATTGACCAAAAACCAATTCTTCAGCACGGAGGATATGGGTTTCTGATCCTATCTGGAGGCTATAGTGATGCTCTATCAGGAGTGTATACATTGATCAGCTCTTCCCACCCGCTCAAGGACCAAAATCACCTACAAGTGTGTCTGCGTCATACATGGGAGGGAATCGTGCTACTGAAGCCATCGAAAGTTTATGGTCGTTTCCGCTTTGAGTTTCTGTACGCGCTCCTTTACTTCAACACCTGTAAGCAGTCCTTTTTCCGCAAGCAACTCGAAAATCGCCTCCGTCAGGAGCATGCTATATTGCGCTAGTTCTTTGACCGATGCCGTAACCTTGCCACCTTCAGAAATCATTGAAGCCCTCCGTAGGTTGAGAACAGTTGTGCCGTGCTTTGTGACATTACCCTGCCATGCTAGCCCATCTAAGTGTCGCAAACGCGGTGCAACTGGTTGCAATTTCGATTGGCGCAAATTTCACTTAATGTCTTGCAGCAATATCACTTGCACTCACACCTTGCAAGTCCTCAACACGGAGCCCGCTGATTTCAGGGTCTAGTGCCGGCAACGGCGTGGAGGTTCGAATCCTCTCTTGGGCACCAAACATTTCAAAGCGCTTACGCGGATTTTGCCTTTGCCATAGTTTGCGTCTTTGATTGCTCGGTGTCAGTATTGGTGTCAGTTGGTTTCGCCGTTATGCGTTCCACCGCTTCTTTGAGGTGGCTGTCGCCAAGATGGGAATACCGCCGAGGACTGCTACGGCCTTCGTGATATTCACGGCTGACTTGGAACTGCGTGCGCTGGATTGGCCAGACTGGTGCCGACTCACGCATGCGAAGAAAAGGAATCTGGTGGCAACTCGGGCAGTCATAGCGGCACGCATCCGAGCCGCGAGACAGTAAGGGAAGAACTTGCTCGGCGAACTCACGACTTGGTACAGGGGGTCGGATTACTGAGGAAGCCGGACCCGCGAGATATCCGATGTTCGTTGAAGAACGACAGTGAGAGGTATGGCCTGCTCCTCTAGCGCGGTTTCGGCATTCGTGGGAGCGGCGATGATGGTGTAGGGCGTGGCGGTGAGGAAGTCGTCCAACGAGACCTTGAAATTCACTTTTCTTCGTTTAGGGAAGCGGACCAGAAATTCTCCCTCCCTGTTGGAAAAGACCATTTGCCCATCCGCCTGTAACGCCACACCCGCCAGCGGTGCACCGGCCGCGTCAACCACTTTCCCCAATACAACGTATTTCGCAATCTTGAGTGATAGCATGCCATTGCTCTCCAGTCCCGAAGAGCGGTACAGGTAATCGCCCGCCGATGTCGTGTACCGGATTGTTCCATCCGGGGCCACATTCGTGTTGGCGGCTAATTGCAAATTCCCAAAGGGGCGAAATTGCAGGCTCAGGTTGTAAACATGGGTAAAGGGTCCGCCCCCCGTAGTTGCACGAAAGGGAAGGTAGGCTGTCTCGTGGCTGAGCGATATGGAGAATCGGTTAGAAAGCAGAAATTCACCCCCGATATTCAATGCCGTCTGGCCGCCAGACCTGGTGACGTACTCGGTTAGGCTGAAGCTCTGCGCGATGGCCTCGCGGAGGTGTGCGGTCATCGATTGGTTTGCAAAATCTCCCTGTGACTTGCTCTTGTAAAAATCGAAACCGGCTTCTAACTTCCCGCCCAATGCTCGCTCCGCCGAGAATGCATATCCTACGGTATCTTTGGCGGAAACTCTGGACTGATACAAATTGGCGCTCAGGCGGACACCGTAAAGGATGGTGTTGGCGCCTAATTGATGGATGGTGCCCTCCAGGCTTGGCTGGTCCGACGTGACGGGCGACAGAACGTTCTGTCGTGACAGGCTGAAAGAAAAATTCGGCAAAGGGCGCAGCCCAAGATAAAAATTGTCTTTGATAGGTTCTGAAACGAGCGGAGTAGATTGTGTACCTATACGTTGAAAGGTTTGGTCTGCGCTTATGTAGGCCGCCTTGAATGTTAATTTCTCGCCTTCGATGACGACGGCGTTTGCTAGATAAGGACTATCGGCGCCCCTTCCGCCAGAAAAGGAGTAGCTCAACCACTTCCTCGGCGACCACTCCATACCAACAATAACAGTCTGTTTTTCCGAAGCGATCGTACGAATAAGGAAACGCAGTTGTGGAGATTGTTGAAATTGCGCAAAGAAAAGGCCAAATGGCTGTTCGGCGCGTGCTGCCGAGAAATAAGGAGCCCCCAGTGCCAATGAAGTCGCGCCGCCAAACACCACGAAATCCATTCGACCTGATTTCTTTGCAATACCTAGGCCCTTGCCGAAGAAGTAGTGATCGGCGACGAAAACATCGGTCGGCAGATTGAAGGGAAGGACATCATCTCCGGCGGTCAAACCGTATCCGTGAAATTGAGTTCTTAGAACTTCACCAAAAACCAGCCTGCCATCGACAACCCCGGCGCCCAAGGAACCACTATAACCGGGCGCCTGGAATTCGACCGATCCTCCATGGGCATTAAACAGGCTTGAAGAACCGGCTTGTGGGTGAAATATTTGGGCGTGTGAACTGGGGGACCAGAGGGCAATCAACAACAACGAATAACAGAAGTGGCCGCATCTCAAACTCCTTGAGCCATTCCGCGAAGCCCTCCTACGGTGTCTGAGTTGTAATCGGAGCTTCAATTTTGAAATTTCTCAAGGTGAAAACCGCTAGGTCCGGTACTCCGTCTTCCTTCCAAGGCACATCCAGCCGCCTGTGCTTGTGCGGGTAGATGGGAAAACCTTCTGCTTCCATCTTTTTCTTTCCCGCTCGAACTTCAGTCGCCAGAACTCTTGCAAAGCAATCGCTCTCCGACGCTAGGTCGAGCGAAACTACCTGGGTGGCCGTATCGAAGCTGGCGTTCACGATCTTCAGTTCATTTTTGGAAGCGTCCTTCTTGGGCAATAGGTAGACCGTATGCGGCAGCAAAACCTGAATATTCATCCCTGAGCTTGTTCGCACCGGAAGTCCGGTCATTCCCGCGTAAACCACAAACCACGCCGGAAGTTTGCTAGCCGTTGCCTGGTAGGCCACGGACAAGGATTGCTTCGGCGGTATGCGGAAACTGGTAGCCGAAAATTTGACGTGAATATCGCTGTCCAATGGCCCGTAGGTGATTTCGCCGTCTTCCGATACCGCGAAGCTCTTGGCTTCCAGCACGACGTTCAAGGGATAAAAAGAATCATTGGTGAGTTCAAAACGGCCGCTGGCTTGCCCGCGATATTCGCTCAACACCGGCTGTATCGTTTGCCCCTGCGCGATGCCAGCGAAGCCGGAACAGACGAGGGCGAAAAGAATTACGATCTTCACCTTGGCCGGAAAGACTTGCGCGGCGCGACGCATCTTAAGGAGTCGCCTGAGCCTGGATATTCAGGGTGCCGCTATAGGTGTCCGCAGGGAGCTGTGGCAGCGTGGTCAAATTGATATTGAAAGTGAGCGCTGCCGTGGCGCTGCTTACCTTATTCGCGCCGGTAATTACGGTGCTCTGCAGGAGCAGCGAAGATCCAGCAACACCGAAACCCGCGTTCGTGCCACTGACCGGAGTGAAGGCGCCCGCGCCCACTTTGATCTCAAACGCCGCAGACGGAATGTTGGTCGTTCCTACGGCAGGCGTCAATGCCGCTGTGGCACTGGCGAAATATCCATACAACGCCACTGCTGTTTGTGCTGGCTGCAGGACCCAGCTCGTGGTCACCGTGATCCCGGCATTGCCCGGATTGCTCGAGTTTCCCGGGGTCAGGGCATTCGCGTTGGCGGTAGCCCAGGTTTGTGTTGCGCTCGACAAAGACACGGTCAACGACGTATTCACCGTCGCTGTCAACGCAACCGTCGCTGTATTTGAATTGGTTGCGGCCTTAACCGGCGTGCCGAAAAGCATAGCCAAGGCCGAGACGCCGGCGATTCGCAGCAATTTCTGAGTGCTTTTCATATGATTGCTCCTTCCATTACTGAGCCCATTTTCTAAGGTATTTCCCGTATGGGGAAATAGCTCGATAGTACCGAGGTCGCGCATCCGATACTAATTAAAGGGTTTATACTCTCTGCGCCAATTCGGGAAAGGCGAGCAAGCCTTTACTCTAGGGGGTCGCCTGCGCCTGAATGCTTAGCGTTCCACTGTAGGTATCAGCGGGCAATTGGGGCAAACTGGAAAGATTGATGTTGAAAGCCAACACACTCGTGTTGGAAGAGTTCCGATTGGCTCCGCTGATGGCAATGTTCAGTAGAATCAAACTTGCTCCCGCTGCGCCGAAAGGGCCGGTACCCGTGACGGGGGTGAATGCCCCGGCGTTAATCTTCAACTCGACCGCCGATGAAGGAATATCTGGACACCCGGTGGTACAAATGAGGGATCCATGCGCCAGAGCAGCGGTGGAACTGTTGAAATAGGCATAAAGCCGCAAACGCGTAGATGTTATCGCAAGGCTCCAGATTGTAGAGATCGTAATTGACGTACTGCCTGCATTCGTAGAGTTGCCAGGCGTCAGTGCGTTACCGAAGCCGTTGTTCCACTGCACCGAGCCGCCGCTCAGCGAGACGGTAATAGACTGCGCGTAGGAAACCCCTCCAAGCAAGAAGAATCCACAATAGAAGAAGACGACGAATGCTAAGGTTCTTCCTCTCATGGTGCGCTCTCGACCCTTGTAGCATGATTCACGTCATTCTCACGTGGATGTCCAGCAACTTGTTGCTCTTTCGTTAATCGAAAACCTAGCGCAATTCCGCCCGGCAATCGAAGCACAGGCGAGGCCGTCCGGCCCTGGCTCAATATCTTTTAGGAGTGAGTTTGTGGCGCGGAGCCCTGGAATTGCCTCATTTGAGGGGTCAATCGTTCTGGTGGGGACTCGTGACCTGTATATCGATCGTTATAGGCAGTTGGTCAGTTGGAGGTGCCTTCGTGCACCTTGCCGTTCTTTCTTGGAGATGGGCGCGACTCTACAATGCGGGCGGGAAGTAAGAGCGGCATCCTGGGCACGCAATACATTGACAGCTCAATGCCGCGTGACGCAAGGAGCAACAATAGCAATCCGCCCTCGTGGGAATTGTCAGGGAGCGCTCTGACGCGGCGCCGGTGTCAGTTCTGGAGTCAGAGGGTCGGACCCACGTCAGGGCACGTTCGCGAATGGAAACGAAAATCCAACTCTGGCCGCAAGTCGCGGCCAGCAAGATGGTTAGCGCGCCCTTGTGCACGCCTGCTCGGTGGTGCCGGACTCTACGGATCCACCCAAATATAGATTCAGGGTCTAGTGCCGGCAACGGCGTGGAGGTTCGAATCCTCTCTTGGGCACCAACAGCTTACGAGCTGTGGGAATGTAAATGAACTCTGCCGAGGCTGGCTCGAGAGACCTGAACAAGAACGAACGAATTGACGGCGGAGACAGCCAAAGCGTATATTCCGGCAAGCCAGTAGAATGGTCCTACCGTTCGGGCAGAAATCTGGAGGAAGACATGAAGAATGGGGTTGGCTTGAGTTTCCTCTTGATGATTGGTCTTTTGGCGGTTTCCGTTCCGGCGGTCGCACACCACGGGAACGCGTCATACGGTCATGCGAAACAACTCACTTTGAAGGGAACCGTGACGGAATGGGATTGGCTCAGTCCCCATACCTTGCTGAAGCTTGATGTAAAAGATGACCATGGAACCGTAGTGAATTGGATTGTGGAGTGGAACGCGCCGTCCAGCCTCATCAACTTTGGCATAAACAAGAAGACCTTCAAGCCCGGGGATGAGGTCACGGTTTTCATCATAACGCCCGACAACGGCGCGCCGGTCGGGCGTATCCAGCGAGTCATGCTCGCCAACGGCACGTGGTTACGCGGCTAGACTGCGGAGCCCCTCGACCCCTGCGGTCGTGCGTATTCAAGCGATGCTTTGTATGAATCCACAGCTGAGATTTATACGACGCAAAGGATTTCCGACATGTTGAACCGCTTCGTGATCCCGGCAGTTGTACTTGCAGCATCCATGTTTTCACTTCCTGCGCGCGCTCAAAATGCTCCGCGAACGCCGTTTCCTGCGCCCGATCCAAATGCTCCGCCGGTGGCCCAAAACCAGGAGAAGCATGTCGACGGCTGGTACAAGGAAGTGCCCTTGCCGCCGAAAGATCAGAAGTCGGCGCCAGCTCCTCGCCATGACCTGTCTGGAATTTGGGAGCCGGCCGCGGGTTGGAGGGCCGGGGTCCAACAATACGGCGCCATCGAATACCCGTCAGACAATAAACCCGAGCATCAGTTGCCTTTTACCCCCCTGGGTGAAAAAACGTGGAAATCTCATAAGCCGGGATTTGGAACCACAGAGGTTCCCATCGCGCTCAATAACGATCCATTTGATATCTGCGATCCAATCGGGTTTCCGCGCATAGAACTCTTTAACCTCAGAGCGATACAAATCCTTCAGACGGAAAAGCAGGTGCTGATCTTTTATCAAAATGATCGGACATTTCGCAGCATCTGGACGGACGGGCGAGGGTTTCCCCCTGAGGATATTTCGGAGCCACGATGGTACGGCTATTCGATCGGCAAGTGGGAGGACGATACCACGTTTGTCGTCGAGACGACCGGACTCGATGAAAGAACCTGGATCGATAATGCCGGGCGTCCGCATACTAGCGACTTGCGAGTGGAAGAACGCTTCCACCGCGTGAACCACGACATCCTGGAGCTCACCCTAACGATCATCGATCCGAAGATGTATACGAAACCCTGGAATGCCCTCAATAAATTCCCTCTGCGGTTGCAACCAGCCGATTTCGATCTCCGGGAGATGATCTGCTCACCCTCAGAGCAGGCGGAATTTGACACGCAAGTGAGCCGCCCGGCCATAGCGAACTCAAAAAAGAACTAGTTTGGCTGCTGCGGCTGGTTCCCTCGGCGACGGCGGCACAAGTCACCGGCCTCTTGCGCGGAGCTGCACGAACCTATTGGCGGCTTTTCTCGCTGGCGGGATTGCCAATTAATCTGTAATAGTCCGCGTTTTCTGACGGCGAGCAAATCATCTCCCGGACATCGAAATTGGGCGGCTCCAGCTTCATGGGAAACTTGTCCAGGGCCACCCAGGGCTTCGTGTACATCTTCGGATCATCAATCGTCACCGTCCACTCCAAATGGTCATGGTCCACACGGTGGAAGCGCTCTTCCACTCGCAGATCGCCGCTATGCGGGCGGCCAACAAGGTCGACCCATGATCTTTCATCGATACCCGCCGTCTCGACGACGAGCGTATCGTCATCCTCCCACTTGCCCACCGAATATCCGAACCAGCGGGGTTCGGGATCTTTGGGGAGTTCTCGGCCGTCGGTCCAGATGACCCGCCAGATCCTGTCAAACTGGTACAGGATGGCTACCTTGACGGGCGTCTGAAAAATCTGAGTTTCCCTTAATTGAAAAAGGTCTTCGCGCGGAAACCCCTGAGGATCACAGTTGTTCACGGGATCGTTTGTCTCCGCAGGGAGGACACTTCTGAATCCAATGGTGGGCCTCGTGCGCTTCAACGCTTCCAAGCCCAAAGGAGTGTAAGGTAATTCATGTTCCGGCTTGCCGTCTTCCGGCATGGCCTTCGCGCCGTAGGGCCCGAGTCCGTCAAGGAATCCGTTGGCCGGCGCCCAAGTCCCGGAAATGTCATGTGCTGGAGCAGGGGCCGTCTTCTGACCCTTCACGTCTGGGCTTATTGGTCGTCCCCAACCGTCGACATCTACAGGTTCGGAGGCAGCGGGCGCTGCCTCCTTCGGCGTTCCTGATTGTGCCGGTGCGGTCTGAGCGCTCGCCAGAGATGAAAATATCAACGCCGCTAGTACAAACCCGGAGGCAGCAGAGCGCTTCAGCACCGTGGGAACCTCTTCCATCGTCTAAGCTCCCTCAGTTTCAAGATTAGGCTTCCCACACGGAATTGAGATTCCATCCGATGCGGATGGAGGCTTGATGCTATCGGATCACTGCGGGGCAGATCAAGACATGCGAGCCTCGGCGACGCGCGTGCGACCCTCTGAATCACGCGGCCTCCGGACCAATCAAGAAGGCGTGGCGGCCTCGAATTCTGGTAGAGTTTTAAATGATTTTGGTATCTGTGCATGAACATGAGAGGCCATTCGCTTGCAGAAGATCGCGACATCGCTTCCCGAAGTATGGGAGCTTCGCCCGAACATCTTCCGCGACGCCCGCGGGTTTTTTATCGAAAGCTATAACCAAGCAAGCTTCGCCGCGGCGGGAATTACCGACGTATTCGTACAAGATAACCACTCCTGTTCGGTTAAAGGAACGCTGCGCGGCCTGCATTACCAATTGCATCACGCTCAGGCCAAGCTCTGCCGCGTCATTGAAGGGGAAGCTTTGGATGTAGCCGTGGATATTCGCACCGGTTCGCCGACGTTCGGAAAATGGGCGGGCGTGGTGCTCTCGGAATCGGCGCAGAATCAGATCTATATTCCGCGGGGCTTTGCTCATGGCTTTCTGGCGCTGACGGAACGAGTTCAGTTTCTCTACAAATGCAGCGACTTTTACGATGCTGTAGACGAACTCACCATTCTCTGGAGCGACCCCGATATTGCGATTGCCTGGAATATCACCGCGCCCCTCGTTTCTGAAAAAGACGGGAAAGCGCCTATGCTCGCGCAACTGCCTCGCGAGTTGCTCCCCGTTTACCGAGCTACATGAGTAACGCTAGGTCGCTTGCGGGCCAGGAGCGCCAGCCCAGAAAATAAGGGCCAGAAATCTCATGGTGCGCGATGCCAATTTGGGAGGATTTTTCTGATGCGCTATCTGGTCACCGGCGGCGGCGGTTTTATAGGTTCGAACACAGTGGACGAGCTGGTGCGCCGGGGGCATTCCGTCACCGTGCTCGATGACCTCTCCGCCGGTAATGAGGCGAACCTCGCGACCGTCCGCGAGCAGATCACTTTCATTCGGGGCACGATCACCGACCGCGAGATAATCGAAAAGGCCTGCCGTGGCGCCGATTATGTTCTCCATCTCGCGGCGCGCACTTCCGTGCCGCGCTCCGTAAAGCAGCCTTTGGAGACGAATCAAATCAACGTGGATGGCACATTAAACGTTCTCGTCGCCGCGCGCGATGCAGGTGTGCGCCGCGTGGTGTTTGCCAGTTCTTCTTCCATTTATGGTGACACGCCCACTTTGCCAAAGCATGAGGGCATGCCGCCCGCGCCCATTTCTCCTTATGGCGTTTCCAAGCTGGTTGGCGAGCTGTATGGACGCGTCTTTCACCGCACTTATGGCCTGGATTTCGTAGCCTTGCGCTATTTCAACGTGTTTGGACCGCGTCAGGACCCTGGCTCTCCGTACTCCGGGGTGCTCTCGCGATTCATAACGGCCATGCGCGATGGCGGCCAGCCTTTGGTTTTTGGTGACGGGGAACAGTCGCGCGATTTTACATTTGTCCAAAACGTAGTGACGGCGAATTTGCAGGCTTGTGAGACGCCGGGGATCGGCGGGCGGGCCTTTAACCTCGGAACGGGAGGGCGCTACACCCTCAATTACACCTTGCAATTGCTGGAGGGCTTCGCGGGGAGGCCAGCCAAGCCAAAATACGGCCCTCCCCGCGAGGGCGATATCCGCGATTCCCAGGCCGACATTTCCCTGGCCTCACAGGCGTTCGGATATCAGCCGCAGATTAATTTTGAAGAAGGCCTGCGCAGGACCTGGGATTGGTACCGCTCGCAACACTAGCGACCGGCACGAGTGCGCCAGCCATAAGTCCGCATCAACCGCAACGGCCATTGGCCTGGATTAGTTGGGGAGCAAACCCGCATCTGTCCATTGGCAGAACGTCTCGATGTCGGCCGGCGAGAGCCTTGCTTCGGGATGTAGCGCAAGGTACGAGGTCAAAGGCATCGCGTGAGTCTGCACTTGACGGCACAGGGAATGGAACCGCTGCTGTGTAAATTCCGCGGGATTGTTGGTGTCGCGCCGCAGCCACTCGGAGAAGTTCGCCTGGCGGCGCCCGCTATTGACATCATCGATGACAAACCACGATATCGGCGCCACGTTGCTGTACCATGGCCAGCGCGTCAAATCAGAGTGGCAGTCAGAACAGGCGCGCTGCAATATGCTTTCGACCCGCGCAGGCACGAACACTACGGCTTCCAGAGTGTGCGATTGATCTACGGGAGGATTGGTGCGCGCAGGCCGAATCACCTGGATGCCGATAACCAAACCGAAAAATCCAAGCAATGCGCCTCGCAGGAATCCCGGCAACTAGACTGGCTCCCCATCGCTCAATGCTGGAGTTCGCTTCCGACCTAAGCGGTCATTTCGCTGGGCCGCACCGCCAGCGCGAGAACGGCGCCCACCGCGCACAGCAGCGACATTTGAATGACCCCCGCGAATAGCCAACCGCCATGGCCGGCCAATGCACGGATCAGGTAGCCGCCAAACGCGGCGCCGCCATAAAGGCTGGTGACGAACATTCCCGATCCTTTGCTGGCCAGGCTGCTCCGCAAGGACTTCACGTGGTACGCCGCAAGGCTTACATACAGGACCGCGCTCCCCACCACGCCATAGACGCAGGTTAGGATCTCCCGCGTCAGGGTTGAAGGCGCCATCTGAAAGAAAAGGTACCCCAGCACGGCGATGCAAACGTAGGCTGCGCTCAACACGATTCGCGGCGAAAAACGATCTCCCACCCAGCCTCCCGCAATCGAGGCCAGAGCTCCTATGGCAAAGAAGCCCACCACAACGCCCGCGCGCGTCGGCGTGTAATGCAGATTTTCCTGAAGGAAAGAGGCGTAACCGCCAAGGAATCCATACATGCTGAGTCCGTGGATCAAACAGAGAATCGTGAGGAGCACGCTATTCCGGTTCCACAGGCTCGGAGCACCGCCGGCTGCGATTCGCGCTTGCGCCGCCCCGCGCGTCTCGCTGAACCAGGAGCGCACGCTGGCCAGGATTATGGCGATCATCACAAATCCAAATAGCCCGA
>QHYR01000205.1 GCA_003223315.1 Acidobacteriota bacterium
CGGCGACGGAGGGCCATCCTCGGTTACATTTCAAATGTCTCGATGATCATCGCTAGGGTTACATTCTCAAATGGCTTGACAGGCGAGCCCTCCCCGGCAAGGACAAGCTCGCTGGGAACACGCACATTGGTCTTGAAAACTGCGACGAAATCCCCCGCAAGAAAACATGCCGCAGCAAGGTATTCGCGAACGAGCTCGCGCGAAGGGTTACCGAGATTCGTCGCGGATATGTGCTGATCGTTCGATTTACAGCTCGATCCGAATCGCCCAGGCTGGAGCTAGATACCGGCGGCGCGGGAGCGAGAGTCGCCCTCGGGCAGCGAGGCGTCTTGAAGTTGAAAGACCTCGCTCGCGGAGTAGGGCGCCTCTTTGCGGCAGACGTGACAGCGAACAATGGAAATCCCCGGGCCGTAATCCGGCTGGTTGGCAAGATCGCGTACGGGAGAGGCAGGAACAAAGGTGCTGGTCCCACAGAAGAGGCAAACGACGCGAGCGTTTTCGTTTCTTGGCTTCTGGGTCATGCGACCCTCCCGACAAGGATTGGAGCTCAGGGGACCGCGATCATACAATCCCTCCTCAAGCCTGTCCAGAGGATACGTCACGGTGAGCCGGCATGCAGTGATCTTGCTCAAAACGCATCTATCCATAGACTTATCAATCACTTGGCGCGTTCCAGGGACTTTATCAAGGTCGCCGCAGGGTAGAACTACTTGAGTAAGACTAGAGGAAAAGCCAGACCGGCGGCTTCACCACGAATATGCCTTATTAGATGCAGCGGGCAGATTTTTTCATCGGCAAACCGGGGCCCGGGAGCATTGCTGAAGCTTTGGCGATGGGCTTACCCGTGATCGTGGAGAGGAATGCCTGGACTTTGTCCCAGGAACGCTATAACGCATTGTGGGTGCGGGAAAAGCAAGTCGGCCTGGTGGTAGCGAATTTCAATTATATTGTCGAGGCCGTCAGCCGCCTGCTCGAAAAGGAGACGCTCGCACAGTTTCGATGCAAGGCCAGGAAGATGCACAACCGCGCTTTATTGGAAATCCCGGATATCCTATCTCGAATCCTGCGAGAATCTAATCGCTAGAGGTGCCGGGTTGCCGCACGGATCTCCGTCGAATGGCGAGCGCATGCCAGATGCAAGCCGCGACGCGCTGCTCATTTTCAATCCGACGGCCGGACGCGCGCGAGGACTTCACAGAGGCGCACTCGAACGCGCACGCAAGGTGCTGGCGCGCCGGGGGATCGAATCGGAATTAGCACCGACCGACGGACCAGGCTCGGCACCGGAACTCGCCCGTCGGGCGGTTCATGAGCGACGGGGAATGGTGATCGTCTGCGGGGGCGACGGCACGCTGAATGAAGTGGTGAATGGTTTGGCGGGAAGCGCCATCCCTTTGGCTTTACTTCCGGGAGGAAACGCGAATGTTTTTTCCAAGGAGGTGGGCCTCCCCTGGAATATCGAACGGGCGGCCGAACTGATCGCGGATAGTGAGCGGCGGCGCATCGCCTTGGGCCATGTGACCGCGGCCGGTCTAGCAGATGGCGGACGCTATTTTCTTTCGCTCGCAGGCGCGGGGCCCGACGGCGCCATCGTCAGAGCCGTGAGCCAGAATCTAAAGGACCGTATGGGCATAATCGCATTTTGGGTCGAAGGATTCCGGCAGTTGGCCTCGTACGGCTTCCCTCGATTCCGCATCATGCTCCCAAATGAAAGCTTCGAAGCTACGCTCATCATCGCGGGCCGCACCAAACACTACGGCGGTCCGTTTCAGATCACAACGCGTGCCGATCTTTACGGAAATGACTTTGAGCTGATGCTCTGCGGGACGAACAGCCGCTGGAAATACCTATCCTATCTGCCTCTCCTGCTGGCGGGAAGGCTTCGGCGCGCTCGCGATATCCGTTATTTGAGGGCAGCGGAGGTTCGCTGCGACCCGATGGACTCCGAACCCGTGTGGGTACAAGTGGACGGCGAGCCTGCGGGGCGCCTGCCCGCGGAGTTTCGCATCGTGAGCGACGCGCTGACGTTGGCGGTTCCAGGAAAGGAGAGGACGTGATCCTGCCTGTCTCATGGAGGTGTGCCCGCAGCACTTTGCGATCGAATGCGTTCCAAGGAGTTCGGATCCCCACGCGAACTCAAGTGGTGGCGTCCTTCATGCGCTGCAAGCCAGTTGTCGGCAAGCCGGTCGAAGCTCGGCTGGGGGTGCACGGTTGATTCGGAAGAGGGCGTACCTCAATCCGTTTCCGTGTATTCCGCTACGAAGCTAAGTTGGTTCGATGATGCGCAGTCCCCTTATTTGCGCAAAGTGGCGTTTGTTGAAGGTGGCTAGGTCACTACCGCGCTCCAGAGCCGTTGCGCCGACAATTAGATCATAGAACCCAATCATTCGCCCGGAAGCTTCCAATTGTGCCCAGATGCGCGCATGCTCATAGGCCGTTTGCTCTGTATAGGGAATGACCGGTATGAGTTCCAAAACGGCTCTTAGGTAATGCTGGCGCGTAGCCTTATGACTTCCGGTCGCCCGTTCAACTCCGTGCCAGAGTTCGGCAACCGTGATCGCTGCAACCTCAAATTGATCATTGGGGCGAGAAGCCACCCACTTTTTAAGTTCGAAAGTACCCTGCTCACCCCGAATGATGACGTCGGCATCCAGCATTATCGCCATTTATCATCCGGAGCCTTGAGGTTTTGGCGACCGGTTCGCAGATCACGACGCCACGCCGTTGCTTCGCTCTTCGGCAAGTTAGTTTTATCCAGAGCCTCAGCCAAATCGCGCCCGACGCAGACTCTCTCATTGTCCGGCACGAGGCGAGCGAACGGTTTACCGTTCTTCAGAAGCACAAAGGTCATGTTTTGATAGTGCACCCTGTTAACGCAATCGGCAAAATTGCGCGCCGCCTCTGTAACGGTTATGTTCGTTTTTTTCATAATCTTATTATCAGATTATCTGATTTCTTGCTGATGTCAAGCGGATTGAGTCCTGACGAAGGGAGCGCCGGTAGTTTAAGGAGTTCGTATCGGCCGGCCCAGGATCGGATGGCTCTAGTGAAGGCGGTCCGCCGCAGGCGTGCCGTGCACACGTTGACACGAGAGTACGCCGGCGTCCACTAAGGCCAGTCCCGGAAGTAACTGCACTCGCATCCGACAACAGAATATGACCATGGTATAATGACTATGGCTGTTCGGGAGTTGTGGAATGAAGAAGATGGCAGCGGGTTCCTTCAAAGCAAATTGTCTTGCGATCATGGACGAGGTTCAGGCCAAGCACGAGACTGTCGTGATCACTAAACATGGCAAGCCAGTGGCGAAGCTCGTCCCTGTCAACGCAGACGAAGATGAAATCTATAATTTCCTTGCTGGCAAGGGGGCCATTACAGGCGACGTCGTTTCGCCTGCGATTTCCCGGGAGGAATGGGGCGAGCTCAGGTGATTCTGGTCGATACGCATGTTGTCGTCTGGCTGGCGTTTGACCAAGACCAGATCTCCAGGAAGGCCAGGACCGCAATCGACGATGCCCGCAAGAATGCGGATGGCTTGGCAATCTCCGATATCACTCTCATGGAGCTGGCGACTCTCGCGAGTAAGGGCCGCGTCCGCCTCGATATCAGCCTAGAGTCTTTCCTGCAGGAAGTTGAGACAAGGTTTGTTGTCCTGCCGATCACTGGCCGCGCGTGCGCGCGCGCCATTGGACTTCCGGCGTCTTATCCCCAAGATCCAGCGGATCGCATTATCGGAGCGACCGCATTGGTCGAGGGGCTGTCTCTGCTTACTGCGGACCGTGAGATCCGTCGGTCTAGAGCGCTTCGCACGATCTGGTGAGAGGAGCTCGTGCGGTCACTGCCGAACGGAAACAGGCTGGCCCGTGGAACATCCTCAAAGCTTCGCCATCACTGACGATTTCTTGAGCGATCTGTTGCTTTTCGTTCGCCAGATTAGTGTGGCCTAAAGCGTTTTGGAATGACGTGGAATTAAGATATATTCGCTGATGCTTCGATATTCTAGGTGAGCTGCCGACTGAGCCGAATAAACCAGAAGTGTTTTGCGCTACTACTCGAGTAGTGGCAATAGGACATAGCCACATAGCGCGATTCGGCTAGATGGAGCGGAAATGAAGGGCGTAGTGCTTGCAGGCGGTACGGGCAGCCGGCTGAATCCTCTCACGCGGGTTACCAACAAACACCTGCTTCCTATCTACGACAAGCCCATGGTTTATTACCCCATTCAAACTCTCGTGAATGCCGGGGTCCATGAAATCCTTTTGGTCACCGGAGGCAAGAATGCGGGCGACTTTTTGCGGCTTTTGGGGAACGGCCGGGATTTCGGGTTGAAGCACCTGAATTACACCTACCAGGACGGTGAGGGCGGCATTGCCGACGCTTTGGCCCTGGCCGAACATTTCGCAGACGGCGACTCCATTTGCGTGATTTTGGGCGACAACATTATCGAAAACAACATCCGCCAAGCCGTGTCGAACTTCGCGAAACAAGGGGAAGGCGCCAAGATTCTGCTGAAGGAGGTTACGGACGCGCAGCGCTTCGGCGTCGCGGAAGTCCGCGGCAATCATGTAGTCGGCATTGAGGAAAAGCCCAAGCGCCCCAGGTCCCAGTATGCGGTCATTGGAATTTATCTTTACGACCAAACCGTCTTCGAGAAGATTCGTCGCCTGAAGCCCTCCGGTCGCGGGGAACTAGAGATAACGGACGTGAATAATTTCTATATAGAAGAAGGAAAGCTCACCTACGAGGTTCTCGACGGCTGGTGGACCGATGCCGGCACTTTCGATTCCTTGCTGCGCGCGAATATGTTGGTAGCGGAAACCGGCGCAAATAAGCTTTCCCGGGCCGGCGAGGAGCAACTCGCGGCTGATCCGGAAGTGCTCAGATGAAACTCCTGGTTACGGGTGGGGCAGGATTCATCGGCTCCAATTTCATCCGTCACGTTCTGGCGGCGCGCAAGGACTACGCGCTCGTTAATTACGACAAGCTCACCTACGCAGGAAATCTGGCCAATCTCGCGGAAGTTGCGAAGGATCCGAACTATACATTTATCAGGGGCGATATTTGCGATGCCGCCCGCGTGGAAGCGGCCATGCGTGGATGCGATGCGGTCGTACACTTCGCCGCGGAATCGCATGTGGACCGCAGTATCTATGAACCCGCGCCCGTCATCGACACGAACATAAAGGGAACCTTCACCTTGCTCGAAGTCGCGCGGGGCGTGAAAATCAAGCGGTTTTTGCATATCTCGACGGACGAAGTCTATGGCGACCTGCCGCCGGGCGCCTTCGCGGATGAAACTTCGCCGCTGCAGCCAAGCAGCCCTTATTCAGCTTCCAAAGCCGGCGCGGACCTCTTGGTCCTTTCCTACGTCCGGACCTACGGCCTGCCCGCAGTCATCACTCGCTCTTCCAATAATTACGGCCCTTACCAGTTTCCGGAGAAATTCCTTCCCCTGATGATCACGAATGCGCTTGACCATAAAGCGCTGCCTATTTACGGGGATGGCAGACAGCAACGCGATTGGCTGCACGTGGAAGATAACTGCCGTGGAATTTTGGCCGTACTCGAAAAGGGGCGTGCCGGCGAAATCTACAACATAGGGGGCTTCGATATCGAAGAGAATTTAACCATGGCTCGGCGTCTGCTTAATCTGGCGAACAGACCGGAATCGCTGCTCAGTTACGTAAAAGACCGCCCCGGACACGATCGGCGCTATGCCCTGCGGTGTCAAAAAATGCAGGCCGAACTGAATTGGAAGCCAGTGATTTCGCTGGAGGCCGGTTTGCGTCAGACCATCGACTGGTATCGGACTCATGCTGCGTGGCTGACGGATGTGCGCGGAGGTGAGTACCGCTCCTATTACACAAAATATTATGAGAACCGGGATTCCTCGTTACGTGACATCGTGCCCTCCGTGACGTGACCTCAAACCTGCTAAGAAAAGCTAACCCTTACAATCACTGAACCAATCTCTACGTTGCGGTCAGACTGAAACAACGGCTTGGACGACTCGACGCGCCCTCTGTGGGAGAGAATATTGCTTCAGTCCGAGGCGAGGGGTATGCCACTGGGCGGCTTGACCTTTGAGGAACGCTTGGCCGGCAGTCCGGCTTGGCGGATCTTATACAGCATCGCCCGGTAGCTGATGCGCAGCTCGCGGGCGGCTTGTTTACGATTCCAGCGATTAGCTTCCAAAGTGCTGAGGATAATCCGGCCCTCAAGTTCCCGCATGGCCTTACGTGTCACGTTTTTCAGGTGGATCGGCCCATTGCCGGGAGGGGTGAGCGCCACTGGGATGCGTTCCCAGTTTGCCAGTTCCTCCCCAATCGCTTCCTCCGACCCTAAAATCATGTATCGCTCGATGAGGTTTTCGAGTTCGCGAATATTACCCGGCCACGCATGTTTCTCAAATCGTCTCAGCAGCTCTGGCGAGATCGGACTGGCCGAACTTTTATACTGCCTGCGGAATCGCTCATAGAAGTGCAGGGCAAGCTGCGGAACGTCCTCGATCCGCGAACGAAGCGCCGGCAACTCCACCCTGGCGACGTTAATCCGGTAGTAAAGGTCCGCACGGAACCTGCCTGCGGCAATCTCGTGCTCCAAGGGACGGCTTGTGGCGCAAATCACGCGGATCTGCACGGTAATCTCTTGCCCGCCGCCGATTCGGGAGAATTGCCCATCCTGCAGGAGTTGGAGCAATTTAGCCTGAAGCGCTAAATCAATCTCGTCGATCCCGTCCAGGAAGAGCGTGCCCGTGTGAGCCATCTCAACGCGTCCAGGCTTGCTTACGTACGCGCCGGTAAAGGAACCTTTTTCATAGCCGAAGAGTTCACTCTCCAGTAGAGCGCCAGGAATAGCGGCACAGTTGACATTGACAAAAGGGCCGGCGGCAACAGCTGATCGGGAATGAATATAGCGGGCCAGTACTCCCTTTCCGGTACCGCTCTGGCCTTGAATAAGCAGCGGCACGTTCGTGGCGGCGAATTTTTGGATTTTTTGACGGAACTCCTGCATGATGGCCGAGCGGCCAAAGATTACTTCTTCTCGCGGGAGGTCATCTATCCGAAGCATGAGCGGAACTCTCTGTGCGGTGGCCAGAACCACTTCGTCAACTCCCCCAAAGAAGCAAGACTTGCCGAACTTGCCCCCCGGAGTATGGAGCACATGGAACACCAAAGTTTTGCGGTGGGGCGCAGCGAGGGGCCGCAGATGCCGAAGGCATCCATTAAGTCTCACATCACCAGCTAGTTGAAGATCCCTGAGGATATGCTCCGCTGAGCTGGCAATGGGAAACTACTTCGGGGGAAAAGCTTTGCGTATATTAGGAATGCCGCTTCCGGCTTGGCCCGATAAGCGATGCGCCGAGGACCGTCCAATGGCCTCGCGGTGCCAGAAAGTCAGGCCGAAGTTCTCGAAACTACGTTTTTCACCCGCCGAACATTCGGCCTGGCCCTAAACCACAGAATCTCCCGCTCGGCGATATGGCAGTTCTACCTTGAGTGAGTACTCTCCTAGCCCGTTTCCATTTACGTGAATGCAGGTCTAATCTCCTGCTCTTCATGCGCAGCAAATTTCCGTTGACCGCCGATTCGGCCTCCTTCGAAAGTCGATAAACAAAGCACTTAGCGATTGGGTGGGGTTGGAACGTCGAATGCTTAAGTTATGGACGTGGTCCCAGCTATAGCTACAAATTCTTCCTGGAAAGGACAAGGGGTATGAAAAAATCGTTTCTGATGCGGACGATTCTGTTTGGCAGTCTTCTTGTACTTGCTCTGCCCTTCGGAGCGCATGCCACTTCGATTACGTTTGGCAGCAGTTCCACCGGGATAACGTTCTTCGGTAATGGTGCGGGCAGCGTTAGCGTTTCGACCTTGGGACTCTCGGGTGGCGCGTTTTTTGACACTGACGTTTTGTTGGGAACCTATTCCCTTGGTGCCACAAGTTTTACGGCTGGCCCCCAGGTTGCAGGCATCTTCCCGGCCGGCGCCAATTTGGAGCCTTTTACCTTCACCGGGGGAGATGGCGACTCACTTAGCGGAATGATCAATTGGTCATTCATCCAAGATAACACTCCGCAGCCGAAGTTTTTCGGTGTGTTGACCATCGGGACCGTTAGCGGCGATGCCGCGTTCATGAGCAACTTCTCGGGCTCCTTGGCCAATATTGATTTCATCACCAACCCACTCTCCAGTGGCGGCACGGTAGGCGCACTTAGAAGTGTCGCAGTGCGGAGGCGGCGGTTGAAGACCTTTTCGATCTCTAAAAAAAGGCGAATGGCGAGCAGCGAGTGCCCACCCAAGTCGAAGAAATTATCGCGGATGCCTAGAGGCCGAATGCCCAGCACCCTCTCCCACAGCTCCAGCAGCTGACGTTCAAGGTTGTTGCGAGCGGACACTGGAGTTCGCGCGGCGCTCGCCTCCAGCGCCTTCGTAGACCTGAGCGCTTGCCGGTCGACCTTGCCTCCGGAGGTCAAGGGAAACTTCTCGAGGAAGACGAAGTGGGAAGGCACCATGTATTCTGGAATCTTCCGCATCAAGAAGGCGCGCAACTCCTTCACCGCAAGGGGTCCTTGTGGCGGAACGACGTAAGCCACCAAGCACTTCTCCCCCGCCTCGCTTTCCCCCACCACCAGGGCAGCATCGCGCACGGTGCCGTGGCTCCGCAACGCCGCTTCGATCTCGCCCAGCTCGATCCGAAAGCCGCGGATTTTCACCTGGTCGTCGAGCCGGCCCATGAACTCGAGATTTCCGTCGGGCAAATACCGCGCCTGGTCTCCGCTTTTGTAGAGAAGGGCTCCCCGCCGCGGGTTGAAGGGGTGGGGAATGAACTTCTCCTGGGTTAAGTCCGGCCTGTTCCAGTATCCGCGCGCCAGGCCTTCTCCGCCAATGTAAAGCTCGCCAGGCGCTCCCACGGGCTGAGGCTGCAGGTACCGGTCAAGGATGTAGACCTCGGTATTCGCGATGGGGCGACCGATCGGAATCGAAGAGACTGGGCCGAGGTTCCGCGGAATCCGATAGGTGGAAGTGAAAGTCGTACTTTCGGTCGGGCCGTAGGCGTTAATGAGTTGTACTTCGGGCAGCAGCTCCAGCGCGCGCCGCATGTGGGGTAGGGAGAGTGCTTCGCCTCCGGTCAGGAGTTGGCGGACGGTCGAAAGTGCCTCCGGCGCCTGCTCGATTATGGTGTTGAAGAACGAGGCCGTAAGCCACAGTGTGCTGACCTTGTGCTTTCGGATGACTTCGCCCAGCTCGAGCGGAGCGGGAACGGGGCCAGGGAAGAGCACGCACTTAGCGCCGTGCAGCAGGGCTCCCCAGATCTCGAACGTGGAGGCGTCGAAGGAAACCGGCGCCAGTTGCAGGAAAACTTGCCGATCGTCGAAACGCGCGAAATCCACCCCGAACAACAGGCGCACGATTCCCCGGTGAGGAATCTCCACTCCCTTGGGTGAGCCCGTCGACCCTGAGGTGTACATCACGTAGGCGATGTTCTCGGGGGTCGCGCCCTCCACTCCGAGGTTTTCGGAACTCTTGTCGGCCGCCGGTCTAGACAACGCTTCAAGGCACAGCGGAGTCACGCCCGGCTGTAATTTATCTTTGCAATGTTTTGGCCCCAGGACGATCCCCGCCCCTGCGTCTTTCACCACGTATTCCAAGCGCTCTGGCGGGTAGAGGGGATCGAGAGGAACGTAGGCGGCACCCGCTTTGAGAATGCCGAGCAAGCCCGCTACCATCTCGAGCGACCGCTCAGCCCAGATAGCGACCCGCGCTTGCGAGCCCACTCCCAGCCGACGGAGCTCCCGCGCGATCCGATTGGCGCGCCGGTTGAGCTCAGCGTAAGTCCATTCGCGAGCACCGAAGGCCAGCGCCACGGCGCCCGGATTCCGCTGCACCTGCGCTTCGAACAGTTGCTGGACCATCATCCTCGGGTAGGGACGCTCCGTCCGGTTCCATTCCACGACCACCTTCTGCCGTTCCTCATCAGTGAGAATCGAGAGGTGACTGATGCGCTTCTGCGGATTCTTCACCGCCGACTCGAGCAGCGTCCGGTAATGGCCCAGCATCCGTTTCGCCATGGTCGACTCAAACAGGTCGGTGTTGTATTCGAGCGCGACCTCGAAGCCATCTTTCTCTTCGATGAGGATCGTCAGGTCGAATTTCGCGAAACCCGGGTCCAGTTCGTAACGCGTGACCTTCAACTGCGGGTGCGCAAAGTCCTGCGTCGGGCTGTTTTGGAGAACGAACATAGACTGGAAAAGGGGCGTGCGACTGAGGCTACGCTGAAGGTGGAGGGCTTCGACGAGTTTTTCAAACGGTAGGTCCTGATGATCGTAGGCATCCAAGGCCACCTCTCGCACCCGGCCAAGCAGTTCGCGGAAGGTGGGAGGACCCGAGAGATCCGCGCGCAGCACCAGGGTATTGACGAAGCAGCCGATCAGCGAGTCGACTTCGAGCCGGTTGCGGTTGGCGATAGGTGTGCCCACGACGACGTCGTCCTGTCCCGAATAGCGGCCAAGCAAGACTTGGAATGCCGCCAGCAACGTCATGAACAAGCTGGCGCCTTCCTCCTGGCTCAGCACGCTAAGGGATGTCACCAACGGGTCGGGAAGTATGATCCTTTCGAGTGCCCCGACATAGCTTTGCTGTGTCGGCCTCGGATAGTCCGTGGCGACGTGCTGGCAGTCAGGAAGGTTGGAGAGGCGCTGCTTCCAGTAGGAAAGCTGAGGCTCGAAAACATTCTCCGGCAACCAATCCCGCTGCCACTTCACGAAATCGCCATAGCGGATGGGCAGCTCGCACCAACCCGCGGGCTCTCCCCGGCAACTGGCAGCGTAGGCCTCGGATAGCTCGCGGAAGAGGACGCCGAGCGACCAACCATCCGCGGCGATATGGTGCATGGTCAGCACCAGCACGTGCTCGTCTGGAGCGGCTCGCACCAGCAGGGCGCGCAGCATCAGATCGCGTGAAATCTTAAACGGACATCGAACCTCGGCGTGTACAACCCGTCGAATCTCGGACTCCCGCTCGCGCTCGGACAACCTGCCGAAATCGATAACCGGCACCTTCACGGTCCCGCTCGCGGAAACCGTCTGGCGCAGTTGGCCCTCGTAGAAACCGAAGGTAGACCGCAGGGTTTCGTGTCGAGCCACGATGGCGTTCAGGGCGCTTCGGAGGGCCTCCAGGTTTAGAGGTCCTTCGATTCGAACTGCGGCCGGCACGTTGTAGGCAGGGTTATCAGGCTCAAGCTGATCGAGGTACCAGAATCTTTCCTGAGCGAAGGAAAGGGGAATCCTGGCCTCTTCCAAGGCCGCTGC
>QHYR01000206.1 GCA_003223315.1 Acidobacteriota bacterium
ATGACTGGGATCATACCAAGCACTGGAATTATGTAAAGCTATTTATGGGACACTACACTAGCGGAATCGGCCTTCAGGCCGATTGGAGCATTACGCTTTCCAAGACAGCTCGCAACTTATGAATGTCGGCCTCGACATGCAGCCTCTGCTGAGCCAGTTCTCGCTCGCTGCGCCGCTTGATGCTGATTTCTGGATCCTTGAGCTGGTGACCAGTGAGGACCGCGACGACGTCTGCACCATCCTCGATTTTGCCCGAACGGACCAATTTCTGAGTGCCGGCGACCGCGGCTGCGGAAGCAGGCTCACACCCCACACCATCTTTGGCCAATGTGGCCTTGGCTTCGAAAATCTGTTCGTCGGTGACGGACTCGCACAGGCCATCAGTCAAACGAACGGCGCGAAGAGCTTTCTTCCAATTAACAGGGTTGCCAATGCGAATGGCGGATGCCTCGGTACGCGGCTGAACAGGAGTGATCTCACCCGCACCGGTGGCGATCATAGTGTAAAAGGGACTGGCCCCTTCCGCTTGAACGACGACTAGGCGCGGCAGTTTGTCAATCAGTCCGAGTTGCCTTAGTTCCTGCAAGCCTTTTCCAACAGAAGAGACGTTACCCAAATTTCCGCCGGGCAGAACCAGGTAATCGGGAACGCGCCAATCGCGTTGCTCGAGGATTTCGAACACGATGGTTTTCTGACCTTCAAGCCGGAATGGGTTCAGCGAATTGACGAGGTAGAGGCCGAGCTCATCTGTGAGTTCGCGCAGCATCCGGAAAGCCTGATCGAAGTTGTCGCCCATCTCGATGACCACAGCGCCAAATTCTAGGGCTTGAGCCAGCTTGGCGGTGGAGATTTTCCCAAAGGGAACAAAGACCACGGCTTTCATCCCGGCGCGTGCAGCGTAGGCCGCCATCGAAGCGGAGGTATTGCCAGTGGAGGCACAAGCGGTGACGCGGCTCCCGAGAATAGCGGCCTGAGTGATGCAGGCGGTCATGCCCAAATCCTTGAACGAGCCCGTAGGATTATTGCCTTGATGCTTGATGGCAAGACGCACGCCTCCCGCCCACTCCCCGGTGCGGTTCACTTCGATAAGCGGTGTGCGGCCCTCGGAGAGGCTGACCACATTGGTCCCCTCGGGGGCAAAAGGTAAAAGCTCGCGGAAACGCCATACGCCGCTCTGGTCGGTGATGGCGCTGCTTGTTTTGCGCTGCTGCCATAAGAGGCGCAAGGAGGCGGGGTCGATTCGCGGGAAATCGTATTGGACGTCGAGCAAGCCGCCGCATTCGGGGCATTGGTGCTCTTTGGCATCGAGCGGGTAGCGCTGTTGGCAGCTCTGCTCAATGCATTTCAGAAAGGCTGAGGTCATGAAATTTGGCCGAGGATCCTGCCGCCGCATCTGCCTCAAAACGGCTAGCTGGCGATCAACTTAGAAGCGTATTCGCGCACCACGCAGCGATCTCAAGATTATACGCGGCCCGACATAAACGGCAAACCAGGGATGGCGATGCGCCGCGCATGCGTAAAGCGACTCTTTTCGCCGACGCTATGAAGAGGTCGGGGGTGGAGCGGCGACGTAGCAGCCGAGGATACGCACTTCCCTAGCACGCCGGCGCAATTCCTCGAGCGCGGCCTGCGCTCCTGGCGCCTGCGGCGGGGCCATGAGATCGAGATAAAAACAGTATTCGAAAGGATGGCCCACAATGGGGCGGCTTTCGATTTTCACCAAATTAATCTTTTCTCGTGCGATGGGTTCCAGAGCCTGATGCAGGGCGCCGGGCTGGTGCCAAAGGAAAACAACCAGCGAAATCTTATTGGCGCCCGCGGGCACGCCGGGTTCAGGAGAGAGAAGGACAAAACGGGTGTAGTTCTGGCGATGATCTTCGAGATGAGATTGCAGGATGCAGCCGGCATAGATTTCCGCGGCGCGGCGGCTGGCGATGGCCGCGCGCTGGGGATCACCGGCGCGGACCACTTCGCGGACGCTCCCACCGGTATCCTCCGCGGCCACACGCGTGATTCCGGGATGCGCTTCGAAGAAGCGCGTGCATTGCGCCAGAGCCACGGGGTGCGATTGCACGAACCGCACCTGACCGATGGTTGCGCCGGGCGGGCCGATCAAGTTGTGCGCAATGGGAAGAATCACTTCCGCGGTAATACTGAGCTTGCTTTCGAGCAGCAAGTCGTAACAGCGATAGACCGAGCCGGCCAGGCTGTTCTCGACCGGGGCGAGAACGAGGTCGGCGCCATCCGCGATGGCGGCAAACATCGCTTCAAACGTGGCACGCGGTACGGTCTCGATTTCGCCGCCCAGGAGCTTGACGGCGGCCTCTTCGCTGAAGGCACCCGGCTCGCCTTGGAAGGCAACGCGGAGTCTTGGGTGCGATTGGGTCAAGGGTGATGCTCTCGGCGCCCGGAAGTTTGCCTGCTGCGCGACCCCAGACGAAATGGCAGGAGCGCGGGAACCTGGTCAGCGTAAGCGGCGTAGGCCGGGCCCAGGCGAGTGTGCAGTTCGCGTTCCTCAGCGCGAATGCTGAGAAGGGCCAGAAGAAACCAGAGGACACTCACCGCCCACAAAGCCGGTAATGCGATAACCAGACAAGCACCGAACACGCCCGTCATCATACCGAGGTAGCGAGGATGGCGCACGCGCGCGTAGAGTCCCCGGGCAATCAATTCGCGGCTGCCGGCCAGTTCGGCATGTCCTGCCAGCCGGCGGCCGCCCATCACGGCTTCCGATGTGCAAAACGTGAAGACATCGAAGGCGATCAGGGCCATGCCCACAAGCGCCGGCCAGGACATGCTACCGCGGCGGAAAAGTTCCAGGTGGAAGCGATAAAGAAGGGAATCGATAATGCCCCAGGCTATCAGCACCGCCACGGGAAAGGCCGCGCGGATGTGTCTGCGCCAGAAGAAGACTCGGGTATGCAGAGTAAGCCAGTAGACGGGCACAGGCATCTCGAAGGCAAGGACGGCAATGGCGATGAGGCGGCTGGCCCTCTCGAAGAAACTGGTCATCGGTACGGAGCGGCAGGCATTGACGGCGATTGCTCTTTCGCGCGACGATGCGGAGATTATCACAGTCCGGATGGCGAAGGGGGAGAGATGCAAAAGACCTCGTGGGAAAAGCTCGAAGGGGAGCAGCTTAATAAGCTGGTCTCGCGTCAAATGTTGAGCGGCGACAACGCCACCATTGCGCGCCTGCTCATGACGCGCGGTGCGGTGGTGCCGCGCCACTGGCACGTGAGCGAGCAATTCTCGCTGATCTTGTCGGGAGCGCTGAAATTCGTATTTGACGATCAAGAGGTGGTCGTTCGCGGCGGCGAAGTCCTTTATATTCCCGCGAATGTCCCGCATTCGGCCGTGGCGCTGGAGGATACCGTGGACCTTGACTTTTTCGCGCCGAGGCGGGAGGACTGGATTCGCAGAGAAGATGCCTACCTGCGCGAACAGCGCGTCTGAGCAGGCGAGGACGATTTCAGGAGAGCGGAATGGCTAAAGAAACCAATGGTCAATCGTTTGTGAATCGGCGGACGAAACGCCGCGGCCGCGTCGCCGTCATTTCATTTTTCCTGCTGGTTTTGGGAGCGGCGCTCGGGCCGCTGGCTCGCGCGGACGAGCCCTTTGCCCGCAGCCGCGACTACGATCTGCAGAACGCGCGCATCGAATTGCGATTCGACTTGGATCAGCGGCAGGTGATTGGCCAGGTCACGCACACACTCACTACGTTGAAGGACGGCTTGCGCGAGCTCGATTTCGATTCCGTGGGATTGACGATTCAAAGCATTCGCCTCGATGGAAAAGATGCACATTTTTCAACTGACGAATCGAAGTTGCGCGTGGATCTCGACGGCGCCAGCAAAGCCGGCGAGAAGCATGAGGTGACCATTCGTTACCAAGGCGCCCCGAAGAAGGGCCTCCATTTCGTTTTGCCGACCAAGAGTTATTCAGCGCAGCCAAAGGAGATTTGGACGCAGGGAGAAGCCGAGGATACCCGCTACTACATTCCCATCTACGATTACCCGAACGATCGCACGACCACGGAGATGATCGTTACGGTTCCCCGCGATTGGGTGACCGTGTCCAACGGCAAGCTCGAAAGCGTCGTGGACGCCGGTCCGGGGCTGAAGACGTGGAGCTGGCGTCAATCGCAGCCGATCTCCACCTACCTGATTTCCCTGGTGGCGGGCGAATTTGACGAGAGCAAGAAGACCTGGCGCAACATTCCCGTGGATTATCGCGTGCCCCGCGGCGAGGCCGACCGCATCGAGCCGACGTTTGCGCGCACTCCCGAGATGCTGGGCTTTTTCTCTGACCGGCTGGGCGTGCCTTACGCGTGGGACAAGTACGACCAGACGGCGGTAGACCAGTTCACGCTCGGCGGAATGGAGAATGTGAGCGCGACGACCCTGACGGCGCGCAACCTCCTGCACCCGGCGTTGGCGCAGGAGAGCCTGGAAGGGTCAGACGGTTTGATCTCGCACGAAATGAGCCATCAGTGGTTCGGTGATCTGGTGACCTGCAAGGATTGGGCAAATTTGTGGCTGAACGAAGGGTTTGCCACGTTCATGGCCACACTTTGGGAAGAGCATCACTACGGCGCGGACAACGCGGCCTATGCGCGATGGCGCGCGCAAGCGGCGTGGTGGCGGCAGCGGCGGCTGTTTGACGTGCCCATTGTGACGCACGAGTTCCGAAACTCGATGGAGTACGCAGGGAATATCTACGGCAAAGCAGGCCTGGTGCTGCAGATGCTGCGGGGGCAACTGGGTGACGACGCCTTCTTTCATGCCTTGCAGCACTATCTGGAGGTGAACCGGCTGCAAAATGTCGCCACCGCCGACCTGATCAAAGCAATCGAGGAATCCACGCACGTCAGTGTGGACCGCTTCTTCGACGAATGGATCTATGGCGGCGGTGCGCCGCGTTTTGCGGTGAGCACGACCTACGACTCGGGCGCGAAGCAAGTACGCATGGAAGTGAAGCAGACGCAGGACGTCCGGGGCCATGTGGGACTTTTTGAGGTGCCGGTGGAAATTGCCGTCACAACACCCGCGGGTACCAAGACCTTCTCCATCACCGCAACCAAGGCGGACGAAACATTTTCTTTTCCGGCGGAATCGGAGCCGCTGCTGCTCTTATTCGATAAAGGCGGCAAGATTCTCAAGACTGTGGAATTTCACAAATCGGCGATGCAGTGGATCTATCAACTGCAGCACGCGGAAGACGTGCCTGACCGCCTTGACGCAACCCAGGCGCTGGGCGATATGAAAGAAAACGACGGCGCAATCGCGGCGCTCGGCGAAGCAGCGGCGCGCGACCATTTTTGGGGAGTGCGGGTGCAGGCGCTGACGGCGCTGGGCCGGATGGGCGGAGCGCAAGCGGAGAAAGCGGTTCTGCCGGGACTCGCTGATCCTGAGCCTTGGGTGCGCGACGCTGCGGTGGAGCAACTCGGCAAATTTTCCGATGATCCGGCGCTTGCCGCCAGGCTGACGGAGATTGCCGGCAAAGACAGCGCGTATCGCGTGCGTGCTGCGGCTTTGTTGGCCTTGGGCCAGCGCAAGGCCGAAGGCGCGATGATCACTCTTGAAAACGCGGCGAGGACCGACTCTCCGGATGACGTGATCCGCCGCGCGGCGCTGCGCGCCATGGGCGTGCTTGGTAACGACCAAGCCGCGCCGCGGCTGCTGGAATGGCTGGAGCCGGGCAAACCGATGCGGCTGCGAACTGCGGCGATTGACAGTCTAGGACGGATTGCGAAGAAAGACGAATCGGTGGAATCGCGCCTGATCGCGCTGTTGAATGATTCAGATTTCGACATTCGGCTTGCGACAGTCTACGCACTGGGCGAACGCGGCGATCCGGCCGCGATCGAGCCACTGGAGAATTTGCGGAAGAGCGGAGACATACCCTCGGGCGGCGGTCCGGTGATCGAACGACAGATTGCTCGAATCAAAAATCCCGGCGAGGCTCAAGAACGTGAGCGGCAATCCGCGGCGGCGCCAAACGGCGAGAGTGCAGGCACCGCGTCGCCGGGGGGCGATGCGCGGGCGTTTCCAAGCCAGCAGATCGTCGAGCGGCTGGATAAGATCGAGCGGAATCTGGCCGAAATGAACGAGAGGCTGAAGAAAATCGAGCAGCAGGAACAGAGCAGAGTGACGCCGTAATCATTCCGCAAGCCCGCACTTATTCCGCAAGCCCGCACTTATTCCGAAAGGAAGATGCGCAGGTCGCGGAGATTATTTCCAGTGGGTCCGGTCGCGATGTCGTCTCCGAGTTTGTGGAAGAAGCTGTAGGAATCGCTGCGGGCCGCGAATTCTCGGGGATCTAATCCTGCCGCCCGCGCGCTTTCAAGTGTTTGGCCATCGGCCACAGCCCCGGCTGCCGGGCTCGAGCCATCCTTTCCATCGGTTCCCACACTTAAAACGGCGATTCCTGTGCCGGCGATCCTTTCCACGCAATCCAGTACAAACGCGGAATTGCGACCGCCTAGGCCATCGCCGTGGACGGGCGAACTGACTTCGCCGTCGGCGATGAGGGCTACGCGGCGGCCGCGATTTGCGTGCGCAACGCTGGTGAGCTGGCCGAGCAAATATTCGGCGGCACGCGCGATGGGCCAGTCGTCGCTCGAATTGTCACACTGGGTAAGGAAACCGCGGGCTTCGGCAGCCTGGTGAGAATGGTGAAACAGATCGTGCATGCCGAGGAGAAGCGAGAATCGAGCCCGCGCAAACAGGGGATCGCCGGGCTTTGGAGTTTCCGGGATCGATTGAGGATGGGCGAATTTGGCGCGAATAGCTGGAGGCAGCTTGGCATCGAGATTATATGCCGCGATCACGCGACCGGCGTCGGCGACCGTGCTCGGATCGGGAAGTGTGGGCCCGGATGCCAGCGCCGATTCGCATCCGGCGGGCACGTCGGTGATGCCCAGAGTCAGTTTCATGGATGCGGCGGCGAGGGCGGCCAGGCGCCCGCCCTTGACCGCGGAGAGGTGCTTGCGCACCGCGTTGATCTCGCTGATCGCGGCGCCAGAACTGACCAGCAGGCGATTCAGTTGCCGGAGATCTTCCAGACCCATGCTGGGATCGAGGGGCAATTCGACAAGCGACGAGCCGCCGCCGGAGAGCAGAAAAAATATCACCGTGCGCGAATCGCATGGCGAGAGCAGATCGATTATGGCGTGAGCGGCGGCGATGCTGCCGTTGTCAGGAATTGGATGAGCCGCACCCATAGCGCGAAAGCCCCGGATTTCTGCGAGGCTATCATGCGGCGCAACGAAAATGCCTTCAAAGGCAAAGTCCGTGCCGAGGAGTTCGGCAAAGCCGCGCGCCATGGCCACCGACGCCTTGCCGATGGCAATAGCGACGATGCGATTGTACGTGCTGAGATCGATGACATCGCCCTCGAAGCTTATCCGCGAGCCCATGCGCGCCAGCTTTTGGCGCATGGTCAAGGGGATATCGATTGCCGCGAGCGTCTCGTAAAGGATTTCACGCGCGAGTTGCTTCAGATCAGACACGTTCGAGGGCGCGAGCGCCCGCCTGGGCTACGTCCACGTCCTGATCTTCCGTGCCGTTGCTCACGCCGATTGCGCCAACGCAGACGCCATCCACTTGCAGAGGAACGCCGCCGCGCAAAGGGATTTGGCGTCCGCGGCTGGCGACGGAGAGTCCCAGAGAGAGCAGGACGTTGACTTCGTCTCCGCTGCGGGAAGGCCCGGAAGGCAGACGGCGGATGGCGGCGCAGTGCGCTTTGCGAATGGCGATTTCGACGGAAGAAAGTTTCGCTCCGTCCATGCGCGCGAAGGCCAGCAGGTGGCCGCCGTCGTCAACGACGGCGATATCCATGGGAACTTTGATTTCCGCGGCGCGCGCTTGCGCGGCAGCGAGGATCAACTGGGCGCCTTCGAGGGTCAATTTGGGATTATTGCGAGTCAGGGCCGGCACGGTCATCTCTCCTTCCTATTATTTTTTCCATACGCCAGGGTTCAGAATGTTTGGCGGACAGCGGCCGTCGAAGAAGGCGATGGTGTTCTCGACCGCCATCATGGCCATGCGGGTGCGCGTTTCGAGCGAGGCCGACGCCAGGTGCGGCGCCAGGACCACGTTCGGACGAAGCAGGCCGTGACCGATCTGCGGCTCGCGCTCGTAAACGTCCAGGGCCGCGCCGGCGATCTGCCGCCGCTCCAGAGCCGCAATCAGCGCGGCCTCCTGCACGACGGGCCCGCGCGAAGTGTTGATCAGGAAGGCGGTCGGTTTCATCAGGGCCAGTTCACGCGCGCCGATCAGGCCGCGCGTGGCCGGGAGCAGAGGCACGTGCAGGCTGAGGAAATCGGCCTCCCTGAGAACCGCGTCGCGTTCCATAAACTCTGCGTCCAATTGGCTTTCAAGTTCAACTGGCGCGCGAACCGCATCGTTGTAAATGACGCGCATGCCGAACCCGTACGCACGACGCGCTACCGAGCGGCCGATACGTCCGAAACCGAGGATGCCCAGCGTCTTGCCCCAGATATCGGCGCCGCAGAGCTGATCGAGGTTCCAGCCTTTCCACCCGCCGGAACGGGCCAGCGCATCGCCTTCAATCAGCCGCCGCGCGACCGCCATCAGCAAAGTCCAGGCAAAGTCCGCAGTCGTTTCGTCGAGTACGCCCGGAGTGTTGCTGGCTGCGACGTTGTGGCGCGTGCAGGCGTCCACATCGATATTGTCATATCCAACCGCGATATTAGCCACTGTGCGCAGGTGCGGCGCGGCGGCGAGGAGTTCTTCGTCAATCTTTTCGGTGAGAAGGCAGATCAAGCCGTCCTTATCCGCGACGCGCCGCAGGACTTCCGTTCGCGAGGGGCGGTCCGAATCGCTCCAATATTCCGCGTCGAAATGTTCCGCGAGCTTCGCCCGTGGCTCTTCGAACAACCGATGCGTGGCAAGTATCTTGGGCCGATCCATTCAGTCCGCGTGGTTCGCGCGAGACGCGAGATTAACATATCTGCCGGTCCCTAATGTCCCGTGAGCCCGTACGGCCAGCACCTTCCAGAGCCCGTGCGGCTAGCACCTTGTCTTGTGCGCCTCGGGCAGTTATAACAGTCGCCGCCAATGGATCGCTCGGGCCCTTTCGCGCAGCTAGCTTGTCTCGGAGTACAAGGGTTGGAAAGGAGATTGGAGACGACATGTTTCAGCAGACACTCAATCCCGCGGGAAATTTGTGGCTGACCGTATTGATCGCCATGATCCCTTTCATCGCCTTACTCTACATGCTGGCTGCCCTGCGCCTCACTGCCTGGCTCGCTACGATCATCGGCGGGCTCCTCACCATCCTTCTCGGCATCTTGGTGTGGCACGCGCCTGCCGGGGATACGCTGAAATCTTATCTGTACGGCGGGCTCACCGGTTTCTGGGCGATTGACTGGATTACGTTCTGGGGCCTGATTATCTTCAACACCCTGGTACTCACGGGCATATTTGAAAGGTTCAAGAAATGGATGATTCATCACGCCACCGCAGACATTCGGATCCAAACGATCATGCTGGCCTGGGCTTTCGGGGCTCTGCTCGAAGGATTGGTGGGGTTCGGTTATCCCTGGGCGGTGGTGGTGCCGATTCTGGTCGGTTTGGGAATTGCGGACCTGGACGCCATCCGCGTGGCCGCCTTGGCCAACAATGCGCCGGTTTCCTATGGCGCGCTGGGAGCGCCGATTCTGGGATTAGCAGCGGTGACCGGGCTTCCCATGATGGCGCTTTCGGCTTCCGTCGGAAGCATTGTCGCGATTCTGGCGTTACTGCCTCCCTGGGTGCTGATCTATCTGGTGAGTGGCTGGGATGGAATGATCGAGGCTTGGCCGCTGGCGATCGTAGGGTCTCTTTCTTTTATCGCCGGCCAGTGGCCGGTGGCCCGTTACCTGGGTCCGTATCTGCCGGATTTAAGCGGGGCGTTGGTTTCCTTCTGGATCCTCTTCTTGTTCGTGAAGGTTTGGCGCCCGAAAAAGATTCGCGCGTTCGGCGGGGCCGCTCTGGCGTCCGCGGAAAAGTCGCTTATGTCGAATCCATCCGCGCCCCGTTTGGAATTAGGTTCAGCCACAGAGGCGCTCTCGGTCTGGTTACCCTATATCGTGCTGATCGCCGTGGTGGTCTCCTGGACTGGTCCGTGGTCTCATCTGCCGGGCGTCAGCTGGTTCCGCCTGTCGGTGGCGGCCAATTCTTCGGTCACGCAGAGTCCGATTCTGTCGGTTTTCAACTTCACTCCCTTCGCCGGCGGCACCTCTATTTTGGTCTCCTGGGTGGTGCTCCTGCTTATCTTGCGCCCCCAGTGGCGGATCATCCCACAGGTCTTTTCCAAGACGTTCAAGCAGATGTGGGGCGCGCTGCTGGTGGCTTTTTTCATTTTCGCCCTGGCTTATATTTTCGTGTTCACGGGAATGGCCAACTCGCTGGCCTATGGCCTCTCCAAGATCGGCGTGTTTTTCGTGATCCTGGCGCCCATTCTTGGGTGGATCGGCGTCGCGCTCTCCGGCAGCAACACCGCTACCAATGCCATGTTTGGACCGGTGCAAGCGCTAACCGGCAGGCTTTTGAACCTGCCGATCCTGCTGCTGCCCTCCTTCAACTCCGTGGGGGCCGAAGTGGGAAAGCCCATTGCGCCGCAGACGGCCAGCGTAGGTGTTTCCACCAGCAAACTGGTGCGCAGCGAGGGCCAGGTGATCCGGCACAATATGGGGTGGACCCTGGTCGTCCTCGCCTACCTCATCCTCATATCGCTGGTATTCTACCTCTTTTTGTCGAAGTGGATGTCGCTTTAGTCCGCCGGCCGCGGTCACGCCCAGTGCTTCAAGGGCACCCCTCGGCGGAGACGGTATAGAGCGAGAGGGAAAGCCACAACCAGCGCCACTAGAGTCATGTATAGCGGCACAATCCAGTTCGCCAAGGTGTCTTGTTGAATGGCAAATACTGCCAGGAAGTAACCCATAGCGAAGATTACCCAGGCGAGCGGTCGGTCGCGATCTGGCTCTGTCCAGACAAAAACGATCGTGGGGACAGCCGCACAGACATCAGCAGCGAGCGCAACGTATAGGGCATATGGCGCAAGATTCGGATTTTGCCGCAGGAAGACCCACATCGCTAGCGACAACACGCCAAACAAGAAACAGAATCGTTCCGAGAGTCTCGGTTTCTTCCATTTGCCGTTTCTCCAGACACTCAGAATTGTGATCAGGGTCGGATTTGTGAAGCCGAAGACTGCGGGCCAAACGTTAGCTTCCGCGCCTGAGCTTCGGTAGGTAAGCAACACGGCGAGACCGATGAGGGACCAAAGCGACCACGTAGTTGGGACCGGTTGAATCTTGCCTTCATAGGTCCTGATGGCGTACGGAACGATACTTAAGAAGACCAAGCCACCGGACCATGCACCCATGGACTGAGCGCTCAATATGCCTGACTTACTCCGTTTTGTCCTGCCTCAGCTCGAAATGGAGAGAGCGTTCGTCCGTTAAGATAACGGAGCGAACATATGAAAAAGCAACGGAAGCACTACACGCCGGAGGAGAAGGGCGCCATTCTGAGGCGGCATTTGCCTTTCATTGCCGCGCCCGCGCGACCGCTATGCACTTGCCTTTACGCTCGTCACCCAGGAAGCGACCTTGGTGATGTGCCACAGCCTATCTGCGCCGTCAGCTGCGGGGCGATAGATAGACTTTTGTACGGACCATGCGCCTCCCGGCGGGCACACTACGATCATGTCCTCCCCTGTCGGAGCGAGCACACTCAAGATGCCCACTTCATTGCGAAGAACGGCATCCACGTCCTGCACGTCGTTTGATTCACCTATTCTCAGCATGTGCCGTCTCCATTAACTTATTGAATGGCTCTCGCATGTCACAGATTCCGAGCGCGCAGTGTGAGGTGTCCTAACCGAAGCCTCAATCGGTAATAGACCCTAAACTGGACGGACATAGACTGTAAAAGCGGCTACGGCAAAACCAGAATTTGATTCTTTGCAGAAGCCAACCGTCCGCTTTCCAAGAGTTCCTTCAAACGCCGAATTTCCGTTAAATTCTTCCAAGACCTCGCAACGATTGTTGATCTCCAGTCGATGTTGCAAGTGATCTCTTCGCGAATCTGATTAAGAGGCGAATCCCCTGTGGGCCACTGCAGTAACCAATCCCCAAGTTTTACCAAGGGGCCTGAATCTGTCTTCTAAACAGGGGTCAACCGATGTGCCGTCTGGCGCGTCAGGTTTTTCATCTTCCTGGCCGGCCAGGGCACAACCGTGACCGTCGCGAGATGGAGGGAACAACCCCATCGCTAATACTGCGTTGGCCAATTACCCGCCTGTATGAGGAACTCCAGCCCAATTGCAAATGTGCTGCTTGCGAAGGCCCGCCAGTAAACCACACGCGCCTCAGCCCAGAAGTCGCTTCTGAGAGAGCGGATCAGCAGGCTGCTTCCCGGCTGCCAAATCCGGTGGGTGATCACGCGAGCGCCATGAGGACTAATGTCTTGCGTGCGAGTAGATTCAGTGACCGACTGATCCACGCTGGACAGCTGCACCGGTTCGTTCGCTGAAATCCGCTGTTCTGACCGGACGTCTTGGGCAGGGTTCTGGCTTTGCTTCCTTGAGCTGGAGTCGAACGGCATAGCGCCTCCTGCCTTCAAGTGCGGAAGATTTTGCTCACTGGAACGGGTTTCCGTCCTAGGAGTCCCGTAACCGGCGTATCTCAGCAATGCCTATCATTGACCAGCTTAGTCGACAAGCGAGGGTACACTGTAATATCGGGGCAGGTGATTCCCTTACCGCATTGCCTGAACTACCTGAAGACAAGTAACCAGTAATCGTACAGTCGGTGGCGGACGGGTGTATACTTCAAGCGTCTAGTCACACACCTTCCGCCGCGCCCGCCATGGGCGACGGTTCCTGTGCCACAAGACATAATCCCGCAGACCGGGTATGACGCCACGGTTCTCGGCAATCTAACTGGCAGTCGAAGCCAGTCAGACAAATTCCCTGATTGTTTGGGGCAGCCCAGCCTTGTAGCTGCAAAATGAACAGGAGAATGTTCGATGGCAAGCAAGAACCCAGAACTATATTTCGACCCGGTCAGCGAAGGTATCTGTGAAGCTCTGGATTGCTCGAACCCTGCAAAGTATCGTGCATCGTGGGCACAGGGTGTCATTATAAGGCTCGTGTGCACTACCCACAAGGCGGAGGTAGAGGGAAAACTTTTCGGAGAACTGAGTCCGTCTACATTCGGAAGCAAACGGGACGCGAAGACATATATTAAGTGGAATACGGCTCGCATATTAATTGCGGATGACCATCAGTCGGTCCGGAGAACTATCCGGTCTCTTCTCGATGGTCACGCTATGCAGGTGTGTGGCGAGGCTGAGGACGGCAAAGAGGCCATTGAGAAAGTTAAGGAGTTAAAACCTGATCTCGTCCTTCTCGACGTCAATATGCCGGTGTTGAGCGGCGTTGGAGTTGCGTATGAGATACACCGAATCGCACCCTTCACGAAAATCGTTTTCTTCACGGTCTACGACTCTCGCGACGCCTTGGCCGCAGTTCGACTGGTGGGAGTAGATGCATTTGTGCCCAAATCCGCTGCCGGAACCGAATTGATTCCAACACTTAAACGTATCCTTTCAAGCTGAACATAGAGAATTAAGCTTAATTGCGCGCTGCGAGAGAGGTCAGTTTCTTTTACCAGCTCATACGTGGGGATTTTATTATGGGCGGGCACAGTTTCTCTCACCCATTCATTGCGCTGCTTCCAAATCCTCATCGGATCGGTAGACGTTGATGCCTAGAAAATCCCCGCCCCGAAGGGCGGAAGACTCACTAACGGAGAGCCTCCTCTCTCCATTTCAGGCTGAACCAACACAGTTTCTTGTATTCACGCGAGAGAAAAGAGCTGTCTGGTTCCGGAATCCACATAAGATACCTTAGGAAGAGTCCGAAAAACACTGCGTGGAGGGGAACTTTTGTGAGCCTAAAACGAGCGAGCTACGCCCGGGAAGGATTCAGCGCTCCGAGTCCGGTACGCGTGGGGTGTAAGTTCTGTTGCAATCCTCGCTGGGGGCAACGCGAGTTACTACACACACAAAGCTCCATGGTTTCTCGAGACAATTCCTCCCAAGAGACATCCGTGTGCACGAGGGTTACGGAGAGTTCGGGCATGCCGCACGAAGGGCAATCGTAGACCAATTCGGTGGTCCGAACTGGACGGCCGGCGGGAAGATTTTGGGGCTTAGACACCGGCACAAGGTCCCCCGGGGCTCGGTAGAATTTCTCTCCACAGATTGGGCAAGTGATCTTCGCAACGCTCTCTGGGCCAACTCGGGCCGGATCCATGACCCAGAGGAGCGTGAATTGTTTGCCGCACAGCGCACAGACAGTGACAAATTGAAACGGCACGGGGCACTCTCCCTTCAAAATTCGGTGCCATTACAATGTCTCGGGTCGGTAGCTCCGGAAGAAGAACAAGTTCCGTCGTCCGCGACGGTCGCGAATCGACCTGGACAAAGCCGACATGCGAAGAGGAGATGGGTAGCTCTTCTGCGGTTAAGCCTTACGCTCCTCCATTCGACGCGTCAACCTATTTCTTCGGGCGGTAGCGTCTCAGTTTGAAACTGAGACACTACCCTTCGGCCGGTAAGGTGGTGGCTGCCGGGGCCGGCTCCGAACTCCGATGATGTACCACTATGGAACTCGTTCTCTACGCGGTCCTTTGCCGCACGCGTACTAGCACTTGATCCTCTTGGAGTGCATTTTCACGCGGAGAGAGGCTAGTGCCCCGGAATGAACCCTAAGGGTTAACCCTGTTCCAAATGGAACAGTTGACTTTCCACCGATCCCCTAAACTTCAGGAAAGTAAAGAAGTAAGCTCGAAGCTGCCCAGAGAACTGGGCGCTGGGGGGTTTTTGTTAATTCGGGGGGAGCTTACCATGTCTCAGGGATTACAAACCGGTCTCAGGCAGTATCAGCGAGCCCCGACCGCAGGCAGGGCGATCCACACACGACGACAGCTACGCCTGCTGTGTGTTGACCGCAACCCGGCGGAGGTAGAGCTCTGGTTACAGGAACTCAGGAGGGCGCAAGTCGCAGTCCGTGCAGATCTGGCGCAGACTCGCGAGGAGTTTACCGAACGGCTGCGTTCGCAATCGTACGACGTTGTTCTCGCCGAGGACTCTCTTTCGGGCTGGACGGGCATGGACGCACTTGAACTGCTGCGCGGGCGGGACGAGGAAATTCCGTTCGTGCTCGTGACCAACACTGTTTTGAGGGCAGATATTGCGGCGGAGTTCATCAAAGAAGGCGCTTCGGATTGCGTTGACAAGGGCCACTTGGTCCGGCTGCCCCTGGCTGTGGCTGTGGCCGTGAATCAAAAAAGCTTGCGCGAAGAGCGTAATCGAGCGCAGAAGGATTTGCGGCGCAGCGAATCGCATTACCGCGCACTGGTGGAAAACCCAATCTATGGAATCTGCCGGTGCACCGTGGATGGCAAGTTCCTGGAGGGCAACCAGGCGATGGCGGCGATGCTCGGCTATGAATCACCGGAGGAACTGCTCGAGCTGAACTTGGCGACCGATATCATTCACGATTCCGCCGAAGGGCCGCAATTGTTTGAACATTATCTCCGAATGAGCCGCCTCGATCGTGCCGAAGTCCGGTGCAAACGCAAGGACGGCACGTCTGTAGAGGTTGCCCTGAGCGGACGAGAAGTGCGCGACGACCAGGGGGCGATGGGGGGCTTCGAGATCATAGCCATGGACGTGACCGAGCAGCACGCAGTGGAGGAGCAGCTCCGTTATTTGGCGGCCAGCGATCCGCTTACGGGCTTGGCCAACTACCGCCGGCTCACGGAAGTCCTCGATGCAGAGATCAGACGCTCCGATCGTTCCGGACGGCCCTTCGCGGTACTTCTGTTTGATTTGGACGGGTTGAAGCAGATCAACGACCGCTGGGGTCATCTTGCTGGCAACCGGGCACTCTGCCGCCTGGCCGACAGTTTACGCCTTCATTGCCGGTCGATTGATACGGCCGCGCGGTACGGTGGAGATGAGTTTGCCCTCGTTTTACCGGAGACGCAAGAACGGACCGCCAGCCTAGCCGCGCGTCGAATCTGTTGCCGCTTGGCCGATGACCACCAAGAGCCGGCGCTCTACGTGAGTGTGGGTGTCGCCGTCCATCCCGACAGCGGCAAGACGGTCGAAAATCTGCTGCGCGCGGCGGACGAGGCGTTGTACGAGGCCAAGGACGGAAGGAAGGATTTGTGTTTGCAATCCGCAGCCCTGGGGAAGCTGTCAGCACCAACAAACGGGTCGGATCGCCGGAACCGGGAATGGGCTCGAGCGACATGAATTTGCGATAATCCTCGCGTCAAAAATGAGTCTTCGACGCGCCGGAAGACCAGTGAAACAGATCCAAATGCTCTCCAGGAAGTTAGTCCTGGATTTTGCGTGAAAGTGCTAGAATATGTCTCAAGCAGGGACTGTCATGGAAGAAATCCCGAGTTCGAGCAAGATAAAATCCAAGAAAACGCATTCTTTCAGCGCCGAGGCTTTTCTCCATTCGGGCGGCGTGGCGAGAAAAGTTGTCGAGTATCGAAGATCAGAGAAGATCTACTCTCAAGGTGATCCCGCTACGTCTGTCCTGTACATTCAAGATGGCGGCGTGAAGCTCTCCGTGGTAAATGAGGTTGGCAAAGAGGCGGTCGTGGCGATTCTGGGCCCCGGCGACTTCTTTGGCGAAGGATGCCTGGCGGGGCAGTCGGTTCGTATGGGGATGGCCATCGCCATCACCTCGACGACTCTGCTCGTTATCGAAAAGAAAGAGATGATTCGCGTGCTTCACGCGGAACATGCGTTCTCCGACCGCTTCCTGTCTCATATGCTGGTACGGAACATCCGATTCGAGGAGGACCTGGTCGATCAGCTTTTTAACTCCTGCGAGAAACGCCTGGCTCGGACTCTTCTGCTGCTCGCTCAGTATGGCAAGCAAAAGCAGCCTCAAAAGATGCTTACCAACGTATCTCAAGGGATGCTGGCGGAAATGATTGGCACATCGCGCCCTCGAGTCAATTTCTTCATGACCAAATTCAGGAAAATGGGGTTCATTAAGTACAATGGCGGCCTCCAGATCAATCGTTCCCTGCTGAGTGTTGTCCTGCACGATTGACCACCAAACTTTCGCCAGACGAAAGTGAAGTGATCAGGCGCTGGGCGGAAACGGGCAGAGTGCCCTCTTCAAAGAGCCCGAGCCTCAACGGGGAGGCCCTGTTTGCGTCGCTCTGCCTCTTTGGGGTAGTCGCCGAGCCAGGCGTACTCTTCGCGTGTCTTCAAGAGAGAAAGCTTGCGGAAATACACATGGGAGACTGCGGTCGCGAAATTCCTTTCCTTCACGGACTCATGTATCTCGGTGGCCGTGCGTTGAACTTTCGCGATGTAGGCTTCGAGCGTATCGTCCTTCATTGGCGAAATGCCCAGGTCCTGGCAGACCTGCTCGCGCATCTGCAGGAAGGCTTGCAGCAGGGCGGAACTAGCCGTTCCCGGCATGGAGACCGATAGTGCCTTCCTGCGCCGGATCATAGAGCCCGCGGCTATGGGCTTGCGGTCCGAGAATGTTAAGGTCCAACCGTCTTGCAACACGCTTTGCATCGAACATGCGAGTGGCAGGGGTGCGTTGCCTCGTGGAAAGATCTGCCCGATCTCGCCAAAACAGTGGTGGCGCGTGTGCGCAAACAAGCGGCCAAAAATCGGAATAGGCTGCGGTGCATTCGAAACGAGCGAGAAGTCCAGCAGTCGAACGAAACCCATGCTCTCAAATTCCCGCGTGTACCGATCGAGCGCCGCCGTATCCAGCGCCGGAAATTGTGCGGGAGTTGCCGGGGGAAACGAGTACGAGGTCGCCATGTTTTTGAGTACGCGGCCCTTCAGGCCCAGCAAATTTAGCAGCAGATGACCCCAAGCTCCGAATCGCCAGAACGTGGCCAGCGCAAAAATGGCCAGCCAGACCCATAGATTAACGGGCAAACGCATGGCTTGACCCGAGCGCTCGGCGCGCTTGTCAAACTCGCCCTTGGAAATCTCTTGCCAGCCGTTTTGACTCCAGAGCATCTGCTCTTTTTCCGGCGGATCGCTCTTGGAAATCTGCATGGACTTTGTTCCGAATGCGAGCGGGTCGAAGCGAGGGGTCTCCGTTGCAACCAATGGAATGTTCGTAATGGTTAGGTTGAACGAAGCCTTCCCCAGGTTAATGGCCAGAGTTGATTGCGGGTCCTGGCCGAAGCCCCTCAAATCTTTGTAGTGCCAGCCGGCGTCCTTGAAAGCCTTGCGTGCGGAAGCACTGAGAAATCCATTTTCTCGGTCCTCGTCATCATCCAGGTCATCGGGGCTCAGCTTCGCAGTGCCGGCTGCCTGTGACTGCGGCTTTGGTTGGGGAGGAACGGAAATGAACTTCACACCATCCCACCGGAATCCGTTGTGCTGGCTGTATTCCGTGTCTACTGGTGTTACCTGCAACTTCCCTTCTTCCTTCGAGCGTCCACTTGCCAGAGGTCGTGGCTTCCTCCGGCAAAGGGAGGCTCTGCAATTCCCCGGACGGTAGCAGGCGATATGCGGTGACGCTGGACTCATAAAACTGGGACCTGCCCGGCAGGAGGAATGCCAGGTAGCCATACTTGGTTCTTCCCAGCTTATCCCAGAGGAAGTTAGAGGATTGTCCGACAATGGCGGTGTTGAGAAAGAAAAAAGCTTCCTTGTCATTCCAAAAGACGTTTGTTTGGTTTAGACGCTGACCCACTCTGTACCGCTTGGGTAAGAGCGCATACCCGGCAGCCGCGGCGGCGACCAACGCCAGGAATATCAAAGTGGAAATTATCTTATTTCGGCTCACTGGGCGGCTCCTTGAAGGGAACCTAGCAAATGCCCTGGAGCGCGACAACGGTACTTCCATAACCGATAAGGCACTCATCGCTGGTCGCGTCGCTCGGCGTCTTCGACCTTCCATGTCCGGTATGAAGAGAGGTAATTGTTCGCGCACATTGCTCAGAATCCATTGAGGATAAGGGACTTGTTTCCATCACGTGGATGCGGCCTGCAAAACGTTAGGCAAGGCAAAGTGCCATGTTTTGGCGAGGAGAAACGGAAGGAGTGACAAAGAATACCAACTAGCGCCGAGTGCCTCGTAGTACGACATATGTACGTCGTAATACGAGGTACATAGACACACATCGTAGAGCGACGTATATACATCGCAGTACGAGGTAATTGTTACTAACGTACCATTAACAGCGGCAGGAGAGACGCGGAACATCGATAACGCGTTCGTATTGCAAGTTTAGCGTGGGCGCGTCGAATCCACTGAAGACGGCTCCGAGTTGAGTTCCTTGAATCGACGACGTATTTGACCAGAGCCCACGCGCGCGCAAGCTGTCCGGCCTCGGTTACAAGCTTATTGCCCTGAGGACTTCAAGGAGAGAATACCCATGAAACGCTCAAACCAAAAAGGCGTCGCACTGCTCATCACCTTGATTCTCGTCCTGGTGCTCTCGGTCATGGCGGCTTCGATGATGTTCCTGGCCCAGTCCGAGACGTGGTCCAGCCTGAATTACCGCTTGATGACCCAGGCCCGCTATGGCGCAGAAGCAGGCCTCCATGCCGCGGCCAACTACATCACAAACCCCGCAACCGGCTATCCCGGCATTGGAGCTTCGGACCCGATTACTGCATATAACATCAACGTCAGTCCGGTGACTGCCAGCGGCAACCCGGTGGTTCTCTCATCTCTCAGTGGTGTGAGCGCCAATTATCCTGTCTCTTCGGTGAAGACGGCTTTTGCCGGCGCTTCAACCGGTACCCTGAGCGCGGGCGCCAGCTCGGTGAACTACACGACATCCGCAAAGCTCCTATCTATGAGACAGTTTCTCCAGTGCGGAAATGACCAGCCTCTCACGGCCCAACTCTGGAAGCTCACTTCGCACGGAGATATTACCGGAGTGCGTAACGCGGAAGTGGAGGTCAGCGCTCTTTTGGAGTCCCACGCAGTGCCTTG
>QHYR01000207.1 GCA_003223315.1 Acidobacteriota bacterium
CAAATGAGTTGCAAAAGAACCGACTGACCCAAGGGACAGGGGGGAGCATCTGAGGTTCTTTTCGCTTCCGAAAATCGCTTGCCCGAAACTCAGACTGTGTTATCTTCGCGCCCCGTCACAAAAGGCGCGCAGTCATGGCTGAAAAAACGATTTTAGTTGGAGTGATTCCGGAGGCCATGGTCATTGGGCCCTCCGACCAGGTAGCCTGGGTCACCGGAGAAGGCCAGTTGAAAATCGAGTTCGACGCCAACCGTTCTCCCTTTGCCTCGAATATCTTTCAGGCTCCCGCCGGGATGCGTTTGCTGAGCGGAACTCCCCGTCCCGGCACAAAGCCCGGATCGTTTCGCTACCGGCTCTGGCTGAACGATCAGTGGATCGGTTCCGGTGAGATCATTTTGCGGGAGAAGTGATGTTCGTCTTGAATTCCGGTTGCGAAGCTCCACTGCCGGTTCGCGTCGATGAGTGCTGCTATCGCCGCGCTGCCGGCGCAAGCGCCATGGCAGCCCAATTCGTGGCCGCCGCGGAGATCCACTGGTCGTGTTCGCCCGGGAAACCATTGTCGAAATACGGCTGGACGGGGATCGAGCGGGTCTTCACATACCACGATCCGTCCTCGAACTGCGTGTTCAGCAGAAACCGAGTCCCGCGCTGGTAGGCCGCTTCAGTAACCGCCAGAGCGCCGGTTTCCGTGAGCGCTACCAATGCCTGGCCTGTTGCATACGCGTCGCTCGCGAGTGACGGAAGCGGAGCCCAGCCGCCATCCGACCTCTGTTCGGCGAGGAGTTGCTGTGCGCAAGTGCTGATGAGTTCCTTGTTCCCTCCGGCCCATCCGAGGCCCAGAAGCTGAAACGCCCGGTCTTCCGTGTTCGTCGGCTGAGCCTTTTTCAGCCAGTCTGCAGCAAGCTGAACTGCTTTCTGGTAGTCGGTCCGTTGCGCTGCAGGGGAATACACTTGCATCGCGCGCATCGAGGTGGCGGTCGACTGGATATCGCTCGATTCCAGAGGCGGCCGATGCACCCTGATCCTCACCCGTCCGTCCGACGATTGCCGATTCTTCACGAAGCGCGCCAAAGCGTCGGTAGCCGGATCGGGCGGGTACTTCGCGGCTGCCAATCCGACCAGGATGTAACTAATGGTATCGACATCTCCCGCGATTGGGATGCCCTGCAGGACACGCTCACGCCAGCTCTCGATGTAAGATTCACTAGCCTTCATTTGCTGGCGTGCCATTTGGTCGTCGACGGTGATTCCGTTCCATCGCGCCGTTGCGACGGTCATCGCGGTGAGGGAGTTGTTGTGGCAGGAAATGCAGCCGGCCTTGCGCATAAAACTGGCATCGGTCCTCTGCAGCAGCGGAAGGCTTCTCTCGACCGCCGCTCGCGGGGATTTGGCCGGGGCCGGCTTAGGGACGCGCCCTGTAGAGGCGCCCGCTTCCTTCACCCCGGCCTTGATCAGCAGATCCACGATGGGCGTGTCGCCAAGCCGCTTCGCGAAATCGAGCGCGGTTTGACCATCAGCGCTTTTCGCCTTCACGTCCGCCCCCTGATCGATCAGAGCTTTGACGGTTTCCACGGGAATTGCTTCCGAGCTGGCGGCCAGCATCAGGATGGTTCGCCCTTCGGCGTCTCTGGTGTTGACGCCGGCGCCCCGATCGAGCAGCATTTTGACCGTACTCGCATCGATCGCGTTCCCGCGCGAAGGCGCGAAAGCCCGAAGCGCGCCATTGAGAGCGTCCTGGCCGGCGGACTCGATCAACAGGTCCACGCACTGGACGCACTTCGCCTGCACGGCGGAAAACAGGGGGAGCGCCCCCGCCATCTTCCGATCCGCGCCCCGCTTGATGAGCATCCGCAAAACGGTGGCATCGCCCGCGTAGGCTGCCTCGCTCAACGGCGACCCACGGAGACCTGCCAGGGATGGATTCGCGCCGCGATCGAGCAACAGCTTCACGACGGCCGCTGATCCGAACCGACCCGCTGCAATTAACAGCGGGGTCCGCGCGTCCTCCGAGCGAGCGTTCGCGTCGGCTCCGCTTTCGAGCAACAGCCGCGTCTTTTCGGCATCGTCAACGGCCCACATCAGCGCTGTCGCCCCGGCGTCATTCCTAATGTTGGGATCGGCGCCGGCTTTGAGCAGCACTCCGACCGAATCGGCCTCACCGTACAGCGCGGCGTACATCAGCGGCGTCGAGCCGCCAGGTCCTTTGAGGTTGGCGGTCTCATGCTCCTGGCTCAACATTTTCTTGAACGCCTGACGATCACCGTTACGGATGAACTCCATCATCCGAGTGGCCTTCGGATTTGGAGGGGCGGGAGGCGTTTCTCCGGAAAGATCGTCGGGCCATTCGGCGCCCTGGTCGATCCAAGCCTTGATGATGTTGATTTCTTCCGGAGGCAAAGCTCCCGTGGGCGGCATCTGCGCTCCGAACTGGTTTCCGAGGAGCTTTAGATACAGCCGGCTTCCCGCGCTGTTTCCCGGCCCGATATCCGATATGGTGCCACCCCGCATCGCATCTCGCCGCCGGTCGAGGCGGAATCCGCTCATCTGCTGCGTCGGTCCGTGGCAGCCGATGCAGTACGTCCTGAACAGCGGCTGAACGTCACGGCGGAAATCAACTTTGGCAGGAACCTGTGCAAACACTGCTTGACCGAATATGCATACCGACAAGATCGGCCCGAGAACGTACAGTCTGAACACTAGCCCTCCCGAGGGAGCCGCGCAGGTTGGATTTTGGCAGGCAGTATAAGTTCCTTGCTGCCTCGCCGCAAGGGAACTGATGGTGTCATCCTTTTGGCTAAGAACTCGATGGGGCGGTAAGGCGCTTGAGGTTTTCGACGTTTAACTTCAACTTGCCTCCCTGTCTCATGCGCTTGTCGAGAGCGGTGCGGAAAGCCTCAAAGGCCATGGTGCGCCGCGCATCCAAGAGTTGCTGTTGAATGTCCTGCGGTTGCTTGGCAAGATCCGCGGGATTCGCCGGCTGCTTTTCGAGCACGCGATAAACGGCCCAATTTGCGCCCAGAGAAACCGCATCGCTGGTCTGCCCGGCGGCGAGGCTAAAAGCCGAACCGAGCTGCGACGCGCCGCCCAGGTCAGCTACGGAGCCGGTGCGAGAGAAAAGATCGCTGGTCTTTGCTTCGAGTCCCAGCGCCTTGGCGGCTTTTGCCAAGTCCTCACCGGATTTGGCACGCCGCGCCAGTTCTTCCGCGCGGCTCTTTGCCAGGTCGGCGGCTTTCTCGCGCCGGTAATCAGCTAAAACGCGATCGCGAACTTCGGGAAGCGTTGCTGGATGAGCAGGCTGATCTTCTTTCACGGAGATGACCACGTAGCCTTTGTCGGTGCGTATCGGAGCGCTATCGTCGCCGGGGCGCAGGCGGAAAATTGTCTCGGTAAGTTCCGGAGAATTGCCAACCTCCGGGATGGGTTGGTTGGCTGCAAGCGGCGGCGTTTGTCCCAATTTCAAGTTGAACTTTTTGGCCAAATCATCGATGGAAACGCGGCCCGAGCGGCGGATTTCGGCCGAAATTTGCGCGGAAAGGTCCTCGGCCGCACGCTGCGCTTGCTCTTCCTGCAGCGTGCCCAAAATTTGCGGATATACCTCATCGAGCGTCTGCGTGCGGGCCGCCTGACGGTCAATTACCTTGATGATGTGGAATCCATACTGCGTTTTCACCAGATCGGAAATCGAACCGATGGGCAGGCTGAAAGCCGCTTGCTCGAATTCGGGTACGGTTTGCCCTCGCACAATCCAGTTGAGATCGCCACCCTTATCTTTGGTCGTGTCGTCGGAATATTGTTTGGCCAGATCACCGAAATTCGCGCCGCTCTTGGCCTTTTTCAGCGCATCTTCAGCCTTCTTGCGGATCTCTTCGGCTTCCGCGTCGGTCTTGCCCACGGTCTTGAATAAAATGTGCGCCACATGGGCGCGGTCCGGCACTTTGTAACTTTCGATATGCTGGTCGTAATAGTTGCGGATCTGCTCCTGTGGAATATTGGCATGCAGCCGAAGCTGCTCGAGATCGAGAAACGCATACTGCACGACTCTCCGCTCCGGCATGGCGTATCTGGCTTTGTTCTTGTCGAAATAAGCGGATAGGTCGGCGTCGCTGGCTTCGATTTTGGACTCCAAGTCCTCGGGTTTGATGACTACATAACCGATCTTGATCTTGTCGTTGCGTCGCCGGAATTCTTGCTGGACTTCCGCCGGTGACACGGTCATCCCGTCGGTTACGAGTTCGCGGAATTTCTCCTCCAGCAAGCCCTGCCCGACCAGATCCTCAAATTCCGCAACGCCCATGCCTGAACTTGCTTCCACCTGCGCCGCGTATTGGTCGTTACCCACGAAGGCGCCGCCCACAAATGCCGTGGGGACCAACTGCCGAATGCGCTCGGCGCGTTCCTGGTCGGTGACCGTCACTCCCAGTTGTTTGGCTTCGAGCGCCAGCTCTTTCTGGAACACGAGCTCGTTGAGGACCTGCTGTGCATATAAAGGTTCCAGAGCGGCAGGTATGGTGCCGCTGCGCTCAATGCGCGACAACTGCGCGCGAATATCGGTAACGGTTATCGATTGATTATCTACTGTCGCCACCACATCAGCGGCAGAGACGCTCTCGGTGCCCTGGCCTGGGATCAGATAGAGAAGCATACCCACGCCGAGCAGCCCGACGATGACCCCGAGCATGATACGAACGCCTAGGTTCTTCTTATGTAGTGATTTGAACACTGGTTACGGCCACCTTGCTAGCACGCAGGGGGATCGCCCGGCCTCGACGGCGTGCATGGATTCTGGGTCTGAAAGGGTCATTATAGGGCAGCTTGGCCCTGGGCTCAAACGCGAAATCCGCATCCCATAATGCCCGAGATGCGGTGTGCTCTAGGTATGCTCGCAATTTGCGTGGACCCCCATGTTGCAAGGCGGAGCAACACCCTCCGGTCGTTACCTTGCGACACCCCAGACCGTGTGCTAGATTCCAAAACTAGCGGAAAAACCGCATTTTTTATGCACGATCCGCGACAACCCGACGCTACGAAACATGCCAAGGGGCCGGCCATCGAGGTTTACTGGACGGCGATCACCTACCGAACCGTGATCGTCTACGCCATGCTGGGGCTGGTTATTCTATGCGCCGGAGTGTACGTCGCTCGTCCCGCTTGGCTGGTCTCTGCAATGGATCGCGTCTCGCATAGCCTGAGCGCCGCTCCAAACAACGCCGCTGCGCTGGCGCAGAACCAGGCCCGTTTTGTTAATCTCGACGGCAAGGTGGAAATCAAGCGCGCCAATTCCGTCACCTGGGAAAATGCCGATTACCGCACCACGCTCGACAGAGGAGATCTGATTCGCACCGGCGATGACGGCGCGGCCAGACTCACATTTGTGGACGGCACAACCTATACGATCAAGTCGAATTCCTTCGTCACGGTTGAGCAGAACTACATTGATCGCGATCAATCGACCAGCGTGGCCGTGCACATCAGTTCCGGCGCGGTGGACCTGGCCACGGGTACCTGGCCATCTTCGCGGTCCCGAGCCGAGGTCTCTTTCGCCAACGCCAGAGCATCTTTGCAGGAAAACAGCCGCGCTGCGGTTCGTACAGATCCTGCTACTGCTGAAAACCAGATCACCGTTTCCGCGGGCAAGGCGGATATGCAGGTGGGCAATCAGCACGTCGCCATCGGCGAGTGGGAACGTGTGACGTATAATGCCACGAGCGGCGCAGTGACCAAGACGAACGTGCTCGCGCCTCCCAGCTTGACGGCGCCTTTGAACCTTCAGCCCTTGATCGAAGCAGATCCCAAACACGCCACGGTGCACTTCGCCTGGGCCGCCGTTCCCGAGGCGGCCAGCTACAGTTTGCGCGTGAGCGCGAATTCCATGTTTACGCGCATCGCCGCCGAAAAGGTGGTCACGGGGACAAGCACCGACGTCAGCGGGTTCGATCCTGGCGATTATTATTGGAGCATAACCGCGATCGACGCGCACAAAAAAGAGAGCGCGCCGGCGGATGCCTTTAAGTTCACACTGATCAGCCAGAGCAAAACCGAAGAGATGCTCCTGGAAGTAGACGGCACGGAATTGCATGGAAGCGTGGTGGAGCTCATGGGGCGCACAGAGCCCAATGCGGCGCTGATTATCAATGGGGAAGCCGTGGCGGACATCCAGCACGACGGCCATTTCCGTTATTTCACGCAGCCGCTCCCGCGTGGCAGTCATGAGATCGTGGTGACCGGGCAGAATCGTCGCGGCGGTACGGCTATCAAACGCGTGCCGATCGTGATTCCATAGCAACTGTGTCGCCGGCAAAGGGGAGCCGCGGCCGGAAACGGCCCGGAAATGGCAATGTTCAGTAAAAACGGGTACAACCTTCGCTCCGTCTTCAGCCTGCTTTCTTCCGATCTGGCCATCGATTTGGGCACGGCAAACACGCTGGTCTTCGCCAAGGGCAAGGGCATCGTGGTCAACGAACCATCGATTGTCGCCATTAACAAGAATACGAGCGAAGTGGTCGCGGTCGGGCGCGAGGCCAAGGAAATGCTAGGCCGCACGCCGGGCAATGTGGTGGCCATCAAGCCTATGAAGGATGGAGTGATCGCGGACTTCAAAGTGACCGAGAAGATGCTCACCTACTTCATCCAGAAAGCGCACAATCGCCGTGTTCTGGTTCACCCCCGCATCGTCATCGGCGTGCCCAGCGAAATTACCCCCGTAGAAAAACGCGCGGTCCAAGACTCCGCCTATCGCGCCAGGGCCAGCGAAGTTTATTTGGTGGAACAGGCCATGGCCGCGGCCATCGGCGCCGGGTTACCCATCGAGGAGCCCTCCGGCAACATGGTGGTGGATATCGGCGGCGGCACCACGGACATTGCCGTCATTTCCATGAGCGGAATTGTTTATTCGCGGTCGGTGCGCGTCGCCGGCAATGAGATGGATGAAGCCGTGATGCACTATCTGAAGCGCAAATACAACCTGCTGGTCGGCGAACGCACGGCGGAACAGATCAAGATGGAGATCGGATCCGCCTATCCTCTGGAAAAGCCGCTGACCATGGAGGTCAAGGGGCGCAATTTGATTGAAGGCGTGCCGCGCACCGTCACCATCGACGACAGCGAAATCCGCGAGGCCCTTTCCGAGTGTGTCTCGACCATCTTGAATGCCATTCGGGTGGCCCTGGAGCGCACTCCTCCGGAGCTTTCCGCCGACATCAGTGACCGAGGCATCGTCTTAACCGGCGGCGGCGCGCTGATCAAGAATCTGGACAAACGCATTCGGGAAGAGACTGGGTTGCCCGTTTCCATTGCGGATGATCCGCTGGCGTCTGTGGTGCTGGGCACCGGGAAGATGCTGAGCGATTTCCGCCTGCTTCGTTTGGTGTCGATCGATTAGAGGGCTAGAGGGCGATCAGGTGAGGGCAATTAGTCCACAGCGATCGGCTGATTAGCCGGACGGTTCAGAACTCGACCACAATCCAGCAGCGAAACGAGAGATCACCTTGCCCATTCCTTCACGCCATCGATCTCTGACTCTATTTGCGGCCGCTATTGCGGCTCAGATCCTGCTGCTCGCGCTTCAGATCAGGCGTGGGCAGCAGGTGCGGCTCATTCGCGTGTGGGCCATCGAGAGCGTCTCCCCTTTGGGGCGGGGCGCGGCGTGGTCTGTGGATGGAGCGCGGAGCCTGTGGAATAACTACATAGCCCTGCGGCATACGCGCGAGGAGGATGATCAACTCCGCACCGAGGTCGCCGCGCTCAGAATGCGCAATGCTCAACTGGAAAGCCGCGCGGCGGAAGCGGATCGTCTCGCCGGCTTGCTCGGATTTCGGGACGCGCATGCAGAGGTGCAAATGCTGGCGGCGCGCGTGATCGGGGCAAGCCCTGATCGGGCCAGCCATATGGTCTTCATCAGTCGAGGATCACGCGATGGCCTGCGACGCGATATGGGAGTGATCACTCCGGAGGGTGTGGTCGGAAAGGTTTTTGCCGTCTATCCGGACACGTCACAAGTGCTCCTGCTTACCGACAAGGAAAGCGGCGTGGGCGCACTGCTCGGAGAGTCGCGGGCTCAAGGGCCGGTGCGGGGCACGGGCGAACCGCTGCTGGGACTCGAATACATCAGCAATGAGGTTAAAGTCGAGCCCGGCGAGAGGATACTCACATCAGGACAGGATCGGATCTTCCCAAAGGATTTGCCCGTCGGCACGGTTGTGCAAGTGCAACCGGATCGTCACAGCCCCTTCCTAAAAATATCGGTGAAGCCTGCCGCGCGGCTGGACGGCCTCGAGGAAGTTCTGGTGCTGCTCACGCGGCAAGAATTCAACTTCCGCAAGGATGCGGATAAATCCGTGGCGGTCCCGGTTGCGTCGGCGGCGCCGCCCAAACCCGCAGCTCCTGCAACACTGCCCAAACCCGCGGCTCCTGCGACACCGCCCAAACCTGCGGCGCCCACACCACCGCCCAAACCCAAACCTGCGGCTCCTGTGGCACAGCCCAAGCCCGAGGCTCCCGCAACCGAACCGAAACCTGAGGCCCCAGTAACAGAGCCGGCTCCGGAAACGCCGGACAATCCGTGATCAGCAAATACTAAAGGCCAAAGTGGAAATCCACACCCAATACGACCAGTACATAGAAGTTCATAAGTATTACGCGGGCACCATCGTCTGGGTGGCAATCCTGGCGCTGGCGCTCGAGGCGCTGCTGCCGGTGTATTTCCGATCGGCGGCGATCCTGGAACTTCCTCTTCTGGTGACCATCTACTTTGGGTTGAGCTGGCGAAATCCTTCCTCCGGGCTTTTGCTGGGAATGGCCATTGGACTGGCGCAGGACAGCCTTGGCCACACGCCCTTCGGAATGTACGGCATCGCCAAAACCGCCGTTGGTTTCGTGGCCTCCTCCTTTGGTTCGCGGATCGATGTGGAGCATCCTATTAGCAGGTTCCTGCTAACCTTCGCCTTTTTTCACGTGCACAATGCCGTTCTCGTAGTGACCAACCGGCTCTTGCTGGGACAGCACGAGCCCTATCTGGAAGCGAACCTGATTATCGCTTCGGTGGTAAATTCCGCTGTGGCGGTTTTCCTTTACGCCCTTTTGGACAAACTTCGTAAGCCATCCTGAATCTGCTGCAGGACCTGCAATTATCCGGCGGAGGCGTCGGTCTCCTTATTCGATTGGGCATCGCTGGACTGCAAAGAGTTGCGCGCTTAAAGACGCCAGTGATACGTTGAGGGGTCCGTTCGTAGCGCCGTGAGAGGCTCTCCGGCACTGTCCCTAAATTTTGCCGCGTCAATGCTGTGGCGGTATACTTGCCGCTTCGCGATGGCAAGCTGAGCAGGACGGTTCGGGCAGCGGGCGCGGAGTTTGCTTGTCCCTCTGGTTCCAAAATGAAAACCGCCTGCCGCAGATGCGGCTGACGGTCATCTCGTACACGGTTGTGGGGCTCATGGCCCTGCTTCTGCTCGGCTTCTGGAAGCTGCAGATCGTCAATTCCGATCGCTATACGCAGCTTGCAGAGCGCAACCGAGTTCGATCCATCCCCATCATCGCTCCGCGCGGTTCCATGCTGGACCGCTACGGCCGCGTCATCGTGGATAATTATCCTTCGTTCAGCGTGCTGTTGCTGCGCGACGACCCGCAGCAAGTCGAACGACTGCTTCCCCAGATTGCCGATGGTTTGAACTTGACGTTAGAAGACGTTCAGCAACAGCTTGAGGCTGCCACGTCTCTGGCGCATTTCCAGCCGATCGTGATCAAGCCGGAGGCCACCCCGGGCGACCGCGATTTTATCGAATCGCATCGCGCCGATATTCCTGTGCTGGAAATGCTCATGGTATATCGCCGCCGGTATCCGTCCGGTGGGTTCATGGCGCACGTGAGCGGTTATGTCGGCGAAGTCAGCTCCGATCAAATCGAGGAAAGCGGCGGGCGCTACCGCCCCGGCGATATTGTGGGCAAGGCCGGGCTCGAGCGGCAGTACAACGATCACCTCATGGGTGTCGACGGCATGCGGCGCTCGGTCGTCAACAGCGTCGGGCGCGAGGTAGGCCGGCTCGAGCAGACCGATGCGGTCCCGGGTAAGCCCATCCGCTTGACTATCGATTATGACCTGCAATTGGTCGCAGAAGAGGCTTTGGTTGGCAAGAGAGGCGCGGTCGTGGCGATCGAACCCAAGACCGGTGAAGTCCTCGCCATGGCCGGCCAGCCTTCCTACGACCCCAATGATTTCGCCGTGCGCATCTCGAAAGAGGAATGGCAGCAATTGAATGAAAATCCCGAGCGGCCGCTGCTCGACCGTGCCATTCAGGCGCAATTGGCTCCCGGTTCTGTTTTCAAGATTCTGATGGCCACGGCTATGCTCGAGTCAAAAGCGGTTCCGGCAGACTATCACGTCTTTTGTCCCGGTTCAGCGGCATTCTATGGGCGCGTGTTTCACGATTGGGAGGCCAAGGGGCATGGTGAGGTAGATCTCCACAAGGCCATCGTACATTCCTGCGACGTATTCTTCTACAATCTGGGCAAGCAGCTGGGAATTGATCGCATCTCCTTTTACGCCGGCAATCTTGGCCTGGGACACAAAACGGGAGTTGACTTGCCTGGCGAGGAAACTGGCGTGGTGCCTTCGGAGGCTTGGAAGCAGCGGGTCTTCCATCAGAAGTGGTATCCTGGGGAAACGATCTCCGTGGCCATTGGGCAGGGAGCCGTTGCTGTTACGCCCATACAACTCGCTTATATGCTCAGCGGCATCACCATGGGAGGCAGATTCCACCAGCCTCACCTTCTGCTCTCCGATAAACCGGCGCCCGAAATTGATTTCCCAATCTCCGACTCTACCGTAGACACGGTGACCGAAGGGATGTATGGGGTGGTAAACGAGCCCGGAGGGACTGCAGGCGCATCCAAACTCCCTGGCATCGAATTGTGTGGAAAAACGGGAAGCGCGCAAGTGATCAGTGAGGAAGGACTGAAACGAGCCGGGAAAAAGGCAGAGTTGAAGGATAATGCCTGGTTCGTAGGGTTTGCACCCCGGCAACATCCGGACATTGTGGTTTCTGCGCTCGTGCAAGGTGGGGGGCACGGCGGCGTGGCTGCGGCGCCGATCGCGCGCGCGGTGATCAAGGCGTATTACGATAAGAAGCAGGGTAAAATTCCTCCTCAGGAACTGACCACTCAGGCCGTGCCACCCGGCATTCCTCCGTCGTTTGCCGCAGAGGCAGCGCGGAGTAACAAGCCAGATGCCGGAGCTGAAGAGACGGTTCCGACGAACCCGGATCCCGTACCGACGAAACCGCAACCCGTTTCCACGACTCCGCGACCGACACCTCCACCGACTCTCAATCCATGAACGACGACGGCATCGGCATACGCGATTACGATTGGTGGCTGGTGGCCATCATTTTGGCCATCTGCGCATTCGGCGTGGTGGAAA
>QHYR01000342.1 GCA_003223315.1 Acidobacteriota bacterium
AACGGCTCCGTCCTCAAAATATTCTTTTTTCCAGATAGGGACGGTTTGCTTGAGCGTATCGATACCGTAACGGCAGGCTTCAAACGCCGCCCGGCGATGCGCCGAACTCGCAGCGATCAGTACGCTTGTCTCGCCGATCTCCAGCCGGCCCAAGCGGTGAACTAAGGCGACCGAGTCGGCGCCAAAGTGGCTGCGCATCGCCGCGCCGATGACGCCCATTTGCTTCAGCGCCATCGCCTCGTACGCCTCATATTCAAGGTACAAAGTTCGCCGGCCCCCGGACTCATTGCGCACAATTCCTTCAAACACGACGATTGCGCCGTCCTCAGGGGCTTTCAATCTAGAACTGATCTCTCCGGTTTGAATCCGCTGCCGCACGAGTTCGATGATCGCCTCGCTCCGCGCCAGAGCGGGAATACCGGCGCCGCCGCTGACCGGCGGCAGGAACGCCACTTCGTCGCCCATGGCCAGGGGTGAAGTCCAGTCAGCAAAGGACTGATTGACAGAAGCAACTACAGAGTGGCGAAAGCCCGCGAGCTTTGGATAGCGCTGGCCGTAGTTTGCGAACAGATCTTCCAAACGTGCGCCATCGGCCAGTTCCGCGTAATCCTCGGCGCGACCCACGATTTCTCTAAGCTGTCCGAAAAAGAGCACCCGCACGCGCATGCAGTTATTCTATCCGTTTCCGGCGGCATAGCGGGTTCATTTTCAACCGGCCCACGACTCTAAAGTGCCCGGAGATTCCTTTGAACTACGCAACTTACCAACAAGTAGTTCCTTGACGCAGCGCGAGCTAAGCCGTACCTTTCTGTATATTGACAGGCCAATGAATGACCGGCAGAGTCCCCTAGCTTGGACTCGAGAAGTCGGAGCCGCCCAGTGAGAATATTGATTTCCGGTTCAACGGGCCTCGTTGGATCTGCCATCGTTGATCGCCTGAGTCACCAAGGTCACGAATTAAGTCGGTTGTTTCGCCCCGGGACGGAGGTCCGCACGGCCCAGACTACGCCGTCCGGCGAACTGCCCCATGTGCTCTGGAATCCCCAATCCGGACTCCTCAACTCCCGAGCCGAGGAAGCCGACGCCCTCATCCACCTGGCCGGGGCATCCATTGCCGGGCATCGCTGGACGGAAGCATGGAAACGTGAGTTGCGCGATAGCCGGGTAGCCGCAACGCATCACTTGATCGCGTCCTTGCGGCGGCTTCGCCGTCCCCCGCAGATATTCGTTGCTGCCTCCGCCATCGGGTTCTATGGAAATCGCGGCGGTGAAGAACTAACGGAATCCAGCCCCGCGGGCACTGATTTTCTGGCGCAACTGACGGCCGATTGGGAAACAGAATCGGCCGGTGCGACAGAGTTGGGCGCGCGCGTGGTCATTTTACGCTTTGGCGTCATCCTTGCTAAGCACGGAGGCGCCCTTCCGCGCATGGCCTTGCCCTTTCGCCTGGGCTTGGGGGGGAAAATCGGATCGGGCCGCCAATGGATCTCCTGGGTTACGTTGGAGGATATCGTCGGCATCATCCGCTTCGCACTGGAGACGAATCTTCTCAGCGGCCCGGCCAACGCCGTCTCCCCAAATCCTGCACAAAACGCCGAGTTTTCTGCGACTATGGGACGAGTGCTTCGCAGGCCCGCGATTTTCCCCACACCTGCGTTCATTTTGCGATTGGCTCTGGGTGAAATGGCGGACTCGTTGTTACTCGCAAGCCAAAAGGTATATTCCACCAAACTCCAAAAATTAGGCTATCGCTTTCTTTATCCAGACTTGGAGCCTGCGTTGGCAGCCGTCCTAAAAGGTTCGGAATAGGCCCTGTATAGGCCTCAATCATATCGAATAGACAGCCTCACTCTGATGGTAATCTTGACAGTCCAACCTCGTTTGTTAGCATGGCCGCGTCGGTCAGTGGTGCAATAGGACCCACCGAGACAACCCAGCAGCTTAGTTCCGAGATCAGCCCTGTGTGCAGTAAGTTGCACACGAGTCCAGATATTCCCCCGGCCCGCCCCATCGGGTTGAATTGACATATCCATTTCCCGCCGGAATAATCGCGGCATGAGCCGCCCTGAGGCCATTCGGCGCGTAAAAACCTATTCGGCAGCGACTGGCTACGTCTATCAATATTATTTTTATGAAGTGCAAAAGACCCGCCGCGGATTTTCTGCAGGGAGGGAGTACGTATATATGGTTTCGCTCGATCGCAGGCAGGTCTTCCCGCTCCGAATCTTCGTCAAGCAATCAGCTGTGGATCGATGGGGACGTTCTGCAGGACGCGAGCTTTCCGGCACCGAAGAGTATGCCATCGCGAAACTTCGGCTTTTTCAAGCATTTGATGAGTCGCAAGAGATCGAAGCCAAACGGCCCGACCTCATCATCGACGAATCAAACCTCGACAACCTTCTTTCTCAGCTCGATATCTGAAAGGCTGGTTGGTAGCCCCGACGGGAATCGAACCCGTATTACCGGCTTGAAGGGCCGATGTGCTAACCGTTGCACCACGGGGCCACGAGAGCGCGGGAAAGCAGCGCACAAAGGCAAATCTTAACATACTGCCCATGGCAGCCGGGGCCGTGGAGCCCCGGTCCGGGCTAGGTTTGCGCAGCAAATCGCAAACCACTTCTTGCTGTCGCTGGCCTAAACCCTTGAGTTGGCGACCGTCAGGTCAGTCTCGAGAATATCTGCCTGTACGGCGGCGCCCAGCGCCACCACTTCGTCTGGGTTGATTTCAGTATGAGGCCGCTGCCCAAAAAATTGGGCCACCATACGCCGCACCAGCGGCATCTGAGCGGAGCCACCAACCAGCACCAAGTCATCGATGTCCTCCGCGTTGAGGTTGGCGTCGGCCAGCGCCATCCTCATCGGACCCGTGGTTCCCTCGAGTATCGGTTGCACTAGGCCCTCGAATTCAGTCCTGTAAATATCCCGCCCATACAGGCTTCGATTGGGCAGCGGTACCTCCAGGCGGGCTCGGTCTGCAAAGGAGAGCTCATGTTTCGCTTGGACGAGCGCCCTGCGCAGCCTTTGCAAGGTCTGCGGATCGTTTTCGACATCCAGACCGTGCCGAATGCGGATCTCTTCACGCGCGACACCGAGCAACGCATCATCGAGCTGGTCGCCCCCAACCTGTGCATTTCCGTTGGTCGAGATAACCTCGTACACCTCCCCACCCGCCGCGGGATTCAACTTCAGAATTGTAATTTCAAACCTGCGGCCGCCCAGATCGTAAACGGCCACATGCCTGCGCCGCTGCTCATGCAAGCCATAGGCTAGCGCCGCAGCCACGGGCTCATTCACTAATCGCAATAACTCCAGACCCGCGAGCGTACCGGCCTCCTTGGTGGCCTGGCGCTGCGCATCGTCGAAGCAAGCCGGCACAGCAATTACCGCCTCGCTCACCGGCCCGCCCAAAAACACTTCGGCCCACATTCCTAGTTCTCTCAGAATGAATGCGGATATCTGCGGCGGCGTTAGGACGCAGTCGCCGAGGCGAACGCGCACCACCTCTCGGCTCTCCGAATCGACGTGCAACGCCCTCTTCAGTGCGTCGGGGACGTGGTCTACGCCTCGACCCATCAGGTGCTTGAGCGAATGGATGCCGGCCTCCTGTTGGCTGAAGGAACGCCGGCCAGCTGGCGCGCCGACGCTGATGCTGCCATCCGCTTCCAGACTGATAATTGAGGGGCAAAGTCTTTCGCCGTAGGGGCCCGAAATACATTTCGCCTCGCCGGTCGCTTTATCCACATAAGAAATCAGGCTAAAACTCGCTCCCAGGTCGATTCCAACTGTCCGTGGCATATGCCTTCCCTTCGAATCTTAAACTTCCTCGATTACCTCTGCGCGCGCTCCATGCGAGCATAATACGAACTCAAACGCCGATACTCTTGCCGCGCGAACGGGGGTGCCGGCTCGCGGTTTTCCTACGAATCATAGAAGATCTCGCCGCGAGTTTACCTGAATTGGGGTGTCATTGGCCTACACTGCGGAAATGGGGAAGTCTATCGCTGTGCTCGAATGTCAGGGCTCACGGACCAAAGTTATACCGTGAAAGAGGTGCCGCAACCGCAACTGTGGGTGGCTCGAGGATTTTGGAAAACGAACCCTTGCCGCATCAGCGTCTCTTCATAATCCAGCGTCACTTCATCGAGGTAGAGGTAGCTTTTCGGATCCACAAAAACCCGCGCTCCATTCTCCTCGAACACTTTGTCACGATCGCGGGCCTGCGCGTCCAGGCGCATGGCATAAGTGAGCCCCGAGCAGCCGCCCCCGTGCACGCCTAGGCGCAAACCACCCCTGTCGGAAACTCCCTCCTTGGCAAGGAGCTCCTGGATCTTGTGGGCCGCCTTTTCCGTGACGTGAATCATCTTCCAGTTCCGACCTCGAGCACCTTCATACCACTTAATTGTACCCCGCTTTCAATTCGTTTTGCTCAAAAGCGCGCGTTCTTTGGCCATTTCGTAAAGGGGCGAGAGATCACGCAGGCGGTTGACTACCTCCACGACGCGCTGAATCACGTAGTCCACTTCTTCCTGCGTGTTGAATCGGCCAAGTCCAAAACGAATCGAACTGTGGGCCAGATCCTCGCCCACGCCCAATGCCTTCAGCACATAGCTCGGCTCCATCTTCGCGGAAGTGCAAGCCGAACCGCTCGACACGGCCACGTCGTTGATGCCCATCAACAAAGACTCCCCTTCCGCGTAGGCGAAACTGACGTTTAGGTTGTTTGGCAGCCGGTAAGCCATTGAGCCGTTGATGTACACCTCATCCAAACCCTTGAAGATTCCCTCTTTTAACCGTTCGCGCAACGCGCGCAGCCGCTCGCCTTCCTGCGCCATTTCGTTCTGACAGAGCTCCGCAGCCTTGCCGAAGCCCACGATGCCCGGCACATTAAGGGTCCCCGAGCGCATACCCCGCTCGTGTCCGCCTCCATCGATGATCGAGGCTAATTGCACGCGCGGATTGCGCCGCCGCACATAAAGCGCGCCGCAGCCTTTCGGCCCGTAAATTTTATGTCCGGTCATGGCCAGCAAATCGATTTTTTCCTTATTCACATCGACCGGAACCTTCCCCACCGCCTGTACCGCGTCACTATGAAAGAGAACGCCTTTTTCCTTGGCGATCTTTCCGATCTCCTCGATTGGTTGAATCACGCCGATTTCATTATTCGCGTACATGATGGCGATCAGGATGGTTTTCGGCGTGATGGCACGCCGCAAATCATCCGGATCTATGCGGCCGTCCTTGGCCACGGGCAAATATGTCACTTGATAGCCATACTTTTCCAGGCGCTTACAGGTATCGAGCACAGCCTTGTGCTCGGTAACCTGGGTGATGATGTGATTTCCTTTTTCGCGGTACATCTCCGCGACGCCCTTAATGGCCAGATTGTTGGATTC
>QHYR01000208.1 GCA_003223315.1 Acidobacteriota bacterium
TTCGTTTCCAGGATGGACTCCATCACCAGTTTGCCGGTGGAATCCAAAACTGCCGCTGAGATCGTTGCTTGGTGAACGTCGAGCCCAATATACTTGGCGTCATTCACGAGGGTGCTCCTTCCTGTAGGCGTTGATGCGAGAGATCAAAACCTACTCTAAGGGGCGCCCTTTTATAATGCGTTTCTCAGGAGCTACGACTAGAGTAGCGTAGAAGCTAGCCAGCCCGTGTTGAGCGACCTCGGGATCAAACCTGCGGTACAATCTCAGCCCAAAATATCTGCAGAGTGGATTCGACGTTTGATAACCATTGATGGCAGTGAGGGTGGCCTCAACATGATGAGACTAGCGAAAATACGCGTGAAATCTGTGCCGAACAAGTGTACGCAGGGCCGCGATAGTCTCCTGCGATGCACCCTCGTGATTGTTGTCCTTGCGTTTGGCGCCGCATGGCTGACGGGCTGCCGAACGACCCAACGGCCCGTGGCTTCTAGGGACTGGGACCAATTTGTGGCCGACTATCTCGAGAGTTATTTCGCCGCCCATCCGGATATTGCGGTGGCTGAGGGACGGCACGAGTTTGACGGCCAGCTTCCCGACTGGAGTAAAGCAGGCCTCGACCGTGAGGTCGCACGCTTGCATTCCGAGCGGGCGCGCGCCGTCGCTTGGACCGACAATCTAGACCAAAAGCAGCGGTTCGAACGGGAGTACGTCATTGCGCAGATTGATTCCGACCTCTTCTGGCTGGAGTCGGCGCGCTGGCCGTATCGCGATCCCTTCTTTTACACGTGGGCCGTCGATCCGCAGGTTTATCTCACCAGGCCCTACGCGCCCCTCGACCAGCGCATGCGCGCATTCATCAGCTACGAAAAGGTGCTTCCTCGGGCGCTCGAACAAATCCGCGCCAACCTTCAAACGCCGATGCCACGCACCTACGTGGACTTTGGCCGGATCACATTCGGCGGAATGGCCCGGTATTTCGATCGCGACGTGGAGGCCATTTTTGCGTCGGTCAAGGACTCACAGCTCCAATCCGATTTCGCAGCGGCAAACGCTAACGCGATTCGCGCTCTAAGGTCGCTGGACGCCTGGTTTGCTTCGCAGCGCCACACAGCCAATGAAGACTTTGCGCTCGGCGCCGATCTTTTCCGCCAGATGCTCTACGCTACTGAACGTGTAGAGATCTCTCTCGGCGAGCTCGAAACCGCTGGACGTCGGGATTTGGAGCGGAATTTGGCGGCCTTGAAGGAGGCCTGCGCGCAGTTCGATCCCGGCAAGTCATTGGCGGACTGCACGGCGAAACAGACGGCGGATAAACCAAGCGGCAGCCCTGTCGACGCGGCCCGCCAGCAATTGAAGGAGCTAAAGGCTTTTGTGCTCGACAACCAAATCGTCTCGATTCCTGGAACCGAAGAGGCGCAGGTAGATCAAGCGCCACCCTACCAGCGTTGGAATTTGGCATATATAACTATTCCCGGTCCCTACGAAAAAGGGCTGCCTTCCGTCTATTACATTTCGCCGCCAGACCCGAAATGGACGGCCGCCGAACAGAAGGCGTATCTTCCAGGGAAGGCGCACTTGCTCTTTGCTTCTGTCCATGAAGTCATGCCCGGACATTTCCTGCAATTCCTGCATGCGAATCGTGTGCCTTCGCGATTCGGGCAGATTTTTGTTGGGTATGCATTCGCGGAAGGCTGGGCCCACTACGCTGAAGAAATGATGTGGGATGCGGGCCTGGGCGCAAAAGACCCAGAAACGCACGTCGGCCAGCTTACCGAAGCGCTCTTGCGCGACGGTCGATTCCTTTCCGCCATCGCCCTGCATACCGGCCGTATGACCGTTTCGGAATCGGAGAATCGGAAACTGGCCGTCTGACCACCGCTTGAGCATCAGGCCCCGAAATGGGAGCGGGCCACTGTAGTAAATTTGTAGTAGTTTTCCGTTCAAAACGGGGCGAATCGAGTATCAACAGTTCAACAAAGCAGGGTCGTAAGCCGTTGAGGACTATAGTAGAGTCCACAATTTTCAAAACGCATCAAAACAGTCCCCTGTTTTATGAGTCCGCTGCTCTGACCGCTGAGCTACGGGCCCTCTGCATCTGCAGCATCCTACATCAAAAAGGGTTAGTAGGGACGCTGTGCTTGTAGGGATTTCCAGGTAATTCTCGCAGTGGTACAGATGGTAGTGGGTGGAAGTTGGCACTTCTGGGCGACATGCGACGCAGGGAGGCGAGAAAGAGGCCTACCGGCGTCAGCGCAACTTCTCGGCGGAGGTACCCGAATTCACTTTCACGTCGACGTCGAAAGTGGAGAACAAAGCGCCGTCACTGGCAATCGCACGGATGCGATAGTTACCGGGCACCATGAAACTCACCTTCGTTTGTGAAGTGAGCGGTTTTCCGTAAACAAAGGGGCTTAAGTCGGGATCGAACTGAACCTGTCCTGGACCCCGATAAAGGATCCATCGGACCCGCACCCCTTGCACTCCTCCTTTAACTTCGCCGTCGGAGCCGCGCTCTGCAGGGCGCGGTTTCGGAAGCCCGTCATCGGCGACCGTTACGGTTAACTTTGCGGTAGAGGGTAGAGCGATGGTTTGCGAGGAACTGCCCGTAATGACGGGAGCCGTGTTACCGGCAATGATGGCGTCGGCTATGGGCCGTCCCAGACTCCCCGTGAAAGGGTCGGAGGCAGCGTCCGCTGAGATCAGCAGTTTGTCTACCTCCCATTCCGGCTCCAGCCAAGCCTTCGACAGATTCGTTCTGCCCCTGTTCGTGAGTGTCCAAACCAGGCGCTTATCCGGGGGCCAGTCCTTGGGCACAACTACCTTGAACACCCACCATCTCGCGCCCGGGTAGAAGTGTGTCGGTTGGCCCTGATTGCCGTCCCCAAGATCGAATGTATTCTCGGGGCCGATAGGCATATCAAGGGCCTCTTCACTGTTTCTGTTGTAGTAGCCAAACCACATCGAGAAAGTGCCATCCGCATTCCTCTCCCAGCCATTAAAAACAGGGCTTACATCCTGGCCCCGAGAGTATCGGGCTCCCGGGAACGAGGGCTGCTGAGCATGTAGGCCGAGGAGGCAGGTGGAAAACAGAACAAGCGTCACACAAACGCCCAGCCCATATTTGTGTGAACCTACCTTCGCCATCAACGCGTACTCGTAAGTGTCTTCTGTTGTGCTTTGCGAGCGTCGGTTTCCTTCTTGAAATTTTCGTCCGACATATAGTAGTAGCTGAGCCAAGCAGATGACATTTCATCGACCGTCCGCAATCCCCCCACAATTTGCGCGTCCGGATCAGGATTGGACCTCATTGAATCGCTATTGTCATGCCACATGATGGTATGCAGCATAGTCCCTGCGGGTAGCAATGGCGCCGCATCATCGGCATAGACATAGTTGTCCATCCAATTAAACACGAACCTGGCGCAATTAATAATTTGTGTTTTTCCATTCGGATAAATGGCCTCGATGCACTCGGCCTTCCCGCGCAGGTGCATGTGCGGTTGCCATGACAGCAGGCGGGCCGGCTTGATTAAGGGTATGTAACCATCGGACCGCACGTCCGCTTCGTGGGGCCGCAGGTCAACGACGTTTGAGCCGACCGTCATGGAAGTGACGATGTGCTGGGGCGTGTAACCCTTAGGATAGAACTTCAGGCCCAGCAGGACGTTGATCGGAGCTTCCGTGCCGCTCGCATGGATGTGGAACTCGAAATTGATCTTGGTTCCTGCCGTAATGTACCGACCGGCGCCATCCTTGAATAAATCCGGCCCCTTTCCAATCGCATACTCATCGAGGAAAACGCCTTGTTGTACCATCTCGAGCTCTACGTTTCCGTCCACGGCACCTCCATGGATGCTGGTGTCGCCGGGCTTCACCATGGACGTTCTAATGTGGTGGATATTCGGATATCCCTTTGTGGGAATAATCTGAATTGCCCTGATATAGCGGTCCTCGGTGAGACCAGGATCAATCGTAATGTCCGGCCACCAATCGGGTCCTCTGGCCTTCATGACCAGGTCTTTCGGCAAAGTTACGATGACATCCGGCTTGCCAATCTGCCACGCCAGCTCATCCGCGAATTGGCGCGCTGGCGGCATGTCGGCTGGGTTTCCCTCAGGAGCGCCGCCGTCCACCCACTTAACGATCGTCGCGATTTCCTCGTCAGTCATCGACGTGTCGTTATTGAAGTGCTGCACGCCCACGTTCTTATCGATGAACCAGGGTGGCATCTCCCGAGCAACGACTTTCGCCTTGATGGCCTTGGCTCGCGGGCGCACGTCTTCGTAAGTCAACAACGACATCGGAGCAACCGTGCCCGGACGATGACAAACCTGGCAATGCTCCTGCAGGATCGGCGCCACGTCCCTGGTGAAGGTGACCTGGTCCTGTGCGATCACTGCGGTAGAGATCACTGTGAATCCGGCAACGACCATCAACAAGGAGAAGGTAGTCTTCATTGTGAATCCCTCCGGTCTCGCCTCTCAGGCTTTCGAAATTTTCGCCGGCTGCGTTCATCCCGGCGATGCCGCCTGCACGAGACAGCGCGTCAGGCTGTGAAGGCTGAATCCGCCCAGAATTTAGGTTTGAGTTTCTCTGGGGCGGAGTCTAGCCCTCCTGCGCCATAGTGTCAACGCAACAGCGCTTACCTTTTTCAATATGTGAGGTTCGAGCACAAACGGAAGTGAGAAGAGCAAGGCCATGCGTGCAGAGGAGCTGGCTCTTGTGTGCAAAACTCCTCAGCAATTATGGGAAGCCTTAGCCCAAGTCTTTCTTGTTACCGCCGTGCTCGTTTCACCGTCTCTGGCACCCACGTAGGTGTTCCCTCTTCCCACTTGTCATCGGTGATGGGCTGCTGGTCAGAACCGTCCGCTTTCATAACGTAGAGTTCCGCGTAAGGTTGCGGCGCTACGTCGTACAGCGGGGCTTCATCCCTGAAGCCCAGGCGCGAACTGCTGAACACAATGTATTTGGCGTCGGGCGACCACGCGCAGTGAGCATCGTTGCCAGGCGCGTCTGTCAATTGCATGAGGTCACTACCGTCCGGTCGGACAGAGAAGATGTCAAATGCATTCTGGGTAGCGCGAGTGAAACAGATGCGGTCAGCGGTCGGCGACCAGGTGGGGAAATTGTCGTAATCCGATGTGAGTTTTGTAATCGAGCCGTCTTGCAGGTTCAGGATGCGGAGACCGCGTTCTTGCTGGGCCCAAATACGATACACGATTTGCTTTCCATCCGGCGACCAACTCGGAAAGCCACTGTTGATGGGCCCGCTGGTGAGGTCACGCTTTTCTGAGCCGTCCGCGCGCACCATCATCAGGCGTGCAGGTTTGGTTTCGCGATCGGTGAAGAATGCACCGAATCCAAAGGCAATCCACTGCCCATCCGGCGACCATGTTGGCGCGTAAGCTCCTCCTTCCTTGTCCGAGAAAACCCGCTTCGCATTGCCGCCGTCTAAATCCATTACCGAAAGCGAAATTTGAGATAGGTTGACGCCAGCAGTTAACTCTCCGAACGGGCTCAGAGCCAATTTTCCGGTGCTAGAAACTGCTGGGAATTCACCCGAGTACCGCAGTTCGAATTCGGGGTCACTGGCGAACACCGGCTGGTTTTGTCGTGAAGAATAAATAAATTTCTCATAGACCACCGACTTGCCATCGGGGGACCAGGAAGGATTGCGTATCCATGCGTCAGGTCCGTGCTCACCCGTAGTAAACGCTAGCCCTCCGTGTTCACCAGGACCTGCTTTTGCGATATAGCCGATTCTATTCGCACTCAAGAACTGCGGCGATATTTTCAGACCCGGGCCGGAGGTATGCTCCATCCTGGCGCTCGTGGCCACGTCGACAGAGACGATTTGAGATGCCGGTACTCCGAACCCACGAGCCGCAAAGGTATCTTCGACGGGCAGTTCGTAAAAAACTACCCGCTTGCCATCGGGCGACCATTTCGGTGAGCCCGCGAATTTGCCTGCTGGTGTCAGGCGTCGCAGGCCCGTGCCATCCGGCTGAACCACATAGAGGCTTGCTGCCTGAAGGTGTTCCCATCTTCCCTTGGCGTGGTCGAATTTTGTATTCCGGTCGGCTTCAATATTCCGGTCGGAGGAAAACACAATCCATTTCCCATCGGGCGACCACGTGGGCCGAAAGTTGCCGCTGGGCGCCCTCGTATGGGTAAGGTCCTGCAGCTTGCGGGTTTTTATGTCCAGAATCCATATATTGGTCGATCCTGAGCCACGGGTGGAGACAAATGCCAGTAGCTTGCCGTCTGGGGAAAGCGCCGCCTGGTCATTGAACCCCGAATTGTCCGTGAGGCGCTCAAGGCCCAATCCATCCACACCCACCCGGTAGATATTTGCGGAGCCGTCGCGCTCGGACGTAAATATGATCCATTTACCATCAGCGGAAAACGACGCGTCATAGTCAAATCCCGTAGCAGGAAACAGCTTTCTCTCGTGGCTCCCATCTCCATTTGCGATGAATAGTTCCGAGGCCGAAGGTCCGATGCGGTTCACCAGGATCGTGTGCTTGGCAGACGCCAACGGCACAGCCGCCCATCCCACAGTGAAAAGCGTCAAAACAAAAGCGGTCACTTTCATCTGCGACCTCCAAGGAAGCTTACTTGGCCCTGGGCTTAGATTTTCATTTAGGATGAATCTATACAAAAGTGCGAATGGAACGCAACAGCCCGACAAAAGTGGGAGAGCCTACTCACTTCGTATCCCCCTGGCGAATCTGAAGTGCTTGAGTGAGAAGAGGCAGTGGGAGTTGGCCGCCCGGCTGGGGGGAGAGCCGGGCGGAGCACACGTAAACTCCGCGCCTGGCCGCCACTCGCTATTTCGACCTGGTGCGTGAGATGAAAAGCGCTTATAACCACCACCGTGCCCACCGTCCGCAAGTGGCTCCGTCGCTACCAGCAGCAGGGACCCTCCGGACTCCTGGAGCAACCGCGGGCGCCCCACCAGCAACCCCGCCGCACTCCGGCTTACCTCGAACGCCAGGTCGTCGCGCTCCGTCAGACCTTGCCCACTTTCGGCTCCCGCCGCCTGATCCGCGAGTTCGACCTGCCGGTCAGCCATGGCGCCCTGGAACGCATCTGGCGCCAGCACGGCCTGATGAAAAAGCGGCGCAGAAAATATCAGCGCCAGCAGGACCTCGCGGCCATCAAAGCTCGCTGGAGTTTGTTTCAGCAAATCTCTGCCGACACGCACGATCTCCTTCTCCCGCTTCTCGCTCAAACACTTCAACCCTGCTAGGGGGTACGATGCCCCTTCCGAATTCCAGCGCTCGCCGGTAAGTTGCGTCTGATCCCGTACTCGGCGAAAATGGCGTGCCGGGGCCGAAAGGCCTTTTCGACGAATGGCGGAGGGCACTTTTGCCTGCATACGACTTGGCGATTATCGGCAGCGGACCCGGCGGATATGTCACAGCCATTCGCGCATCCCAATGGGGTTTAAAGACTCTGGTCATCGAAAAGGACGGGTTCCTGGGCGGCACCTGTCTGCACGTAGGCTGCATCCCCACCAAGGTCCTGCTCCACCACGCGGAACTTTACGATACTCTGAAGCAGGCCAATGAATTTGGTATTGAGATCTCGGATTTCAAGATCAACTGGCCCGCCATGCTGGCGCGCAAGGAGCGCATCGTCAATAAACACGCCAAGGGCATCGAGTTCCTTTTCCGCAAGAACAAGGTCGAGGTCCTGCAGGGCTGGGGGCGCTGGGCGGCGCCGCACCATGTGCAGGTGGAGAATGCTGGAAAAACCGCGGACGTCGAAGCCACCCATATCCTTTTTGCCACTGGCTCAGAGGCGCGCTCGCTGCCGGGCGTCGACTTCGACGGTAAAGTGATTGTCGGCAATCGCGACATCCTGAAGCTGCCGCAAATCCCCAAAACTCTTGTAGTGGTCGGCGGGGGCGCGGTGGGCGTTGAATTCGCCTCCATTTTTCGGTCCTTCGGCTCGGAAGTCACCATTCTCGAAATGCTTCCGCACGCCGTGCCCCTGGAAGACGAGGAAATTTCCGTGGAGTTGGAAAAGGCTTTTCGCAAGCGGGGAATGCGCATTTTCACGGAAGCAAAAGTGGAATCCGTCAGAAGGGACGCCGCCGGGGCCACGGTCGTTTTTCGCGATAAATCCGGCCAGTCGCAGAACCTCGCGGCCGAGCATGTGCTCCTTGCCGTGGGAAGAGCGCCCCTGACGCAAAACGTCGGTTTGGAAAAAACGCGCGCGAAGCTCGAGCGCGGCTTCGTGCATGTCGGACAATATATGGAAACCGCCGAGCCGCAGGTTTATGCGATCGGAGATATCGTGGCGGGAATGCCCCAACTGGCGCACGCGGCATCCATGGAAGGCATCATCGCGGTCGGAAAAATAGCTGGAAAGCAGGTGCCGGCGCTCGAAAGGAGCCGCATTCCCAATGCCACTTATTGCGAACCGCAGGTCGGGTCGGTCGGGCTCACCGAGAAACAGGCGCGCGACGCCGGCTATGCCGTGAAGACCGGCAAGTTTCCGTTCCTGGCCAATAGCAAGGCCTCCATACTCAACCATCACGAAGGTTTCATCAAAGTAGTGGCGGACGACCCGACCGGCGAAATACTGGGCGTGCACATTATCGGACCGCTGGCGACGGAAATTTTGGCCGAGTCCGTAGCCGCCCTGCAGCTCGAGGCTACCATCGATGACATGTTGTTTACGGTGCACGCCCATCCCACGGTATGGGAAGCAATGGGAGACGCCTTCGCCTCCGTCCGAGGCCTAGCAATCCATTATTAGCAACGGAGAAATTGCCCGGCGAGACCATTTCGCCTAACGTAGTAGCAGAGCGGTGCCAGACGCATGAAGAGTTGCCGCCCATGAAGGATTGTCGAACGCTTGATCTCGGAAGGATCGCTTACGGCGAAGCCGCGGCGCTCCAGCAACGCCTCGTTGCTGCGCGCAAAATCGGCGCGGCCCCCGATCTCCTGCTCTTTTGCGAACATCCCCACGTCATTACCCTCGGCCGCAACGGCAAACGCGAGCACTTGCGCGTTTCCGAGGACCTTCTGCGCCAGAACGGCGTCGAATTTCACCCGACCAATCGCGGCGGCGATATCACCTATCACGGTCCCGGCCAGATCGTCGGCTATCCCGTTCTCGACTTGAACGGAATTCGGCGTGACGTCGTGTGGTACGTGCGCCAGCTCGAGCAATCCATGATTGAGGCTGCTTCCAGCTTCGGCATTCGCGCTTTCCGCGTTCCGGGACGCACGGGCGTGTGGGTTGGAGGAAGCGCCGGCGGCGATGCCGGTGCCGTTTGTGAAGAAAAACTGGGCGCCATCGGCGTGCACATCAGCCGCTGGGTGACTTCCCACGGATTCGCCTGCAACGTTTCCACCGATCTGCGCTTTTTCGATCTGATCACCCCGTGCGGCATCGCCGGTTGCCGCGCTACGTCGCTGGAAAAGCTGCTCGGGCGCCCAGTCTCGCGCGCAGACGCGATCGCGGGTTTGAGCTCCGGATTCAGCGATACTTTTGGACTGGGACTGGTCCCCGCCGATGCCGCGGAGTTGGCCGGCTGGTTGGCAGGCGAAGCCCAGCCGGTCGGGGCGCCCGTATACTGAACGAGCGCCCCGGCGGAAACGGATGCGGCCGGCACTTCCATAGCGCCCCAATATAAGGAGAGCTCATGAAGTCTGACCCTGCACGCCGGCGCCCGGAGCTGACCCACGAGGAAGCGCTCGAGCTCTACTATTACCTGCGGCTCAACCGCTCGCTCGACGAACTCCTGGTCCGCCTCTTCCGGCAAAACAAAATTGTCGGCGGCCTGTACGGAAGCCTGGGACAGGAAGCTACCTCGGTAGGCACCGCCTACGCGCTGGCCAAAGGCGATTGGATCGCCCCCCTGATTCGCAATGTGGGATCCCTGCTCGTGCGCGGTTACCGGCCCCGCGACATCATGACCCAGTATATGGCGCGCGTCACTTCGCCGACGCAGGGAAAAGACGGCACTTGCCATTTCGGCGATTTGAAGACTCACCACGTGGTCGCGCCCATCTCCATGCTGGGCGACCTGATCCCGGTGATGACCGGGGTGGCCATGGCCGGACGCTATCTGGGGCAGAAGATCGTGGCCATGACCTGGATCGGCGATGGCGGCACTTCCACGGGCGCCTTTCACGAGGGAATGAACCTGGCGGCCGTGCAGCGCGCCCCGCTCGTGGTTGTGGTGGAGAACAATCAATGGGCCTACTCCACTCCCGTCAATCGGCAGGCGCCCCTGCATGACTTTGCCGATCGTGGCCGCGCGTATGGAATCGCCTCCTACACTGTCGATGGCAACGATCTCGTGGCGGTGCTGCGGATTGCGCGCGAAGCGGTAGAGCGCGCCCGTCAAGGCCACGGCCCGGTGCTCATCGAAGCCAAAACCATGCGCATGCTGGGCCATGCGCAACACGATCCTGCGGAGTATGTGCCGCGAGAGATGTTCGAGTATTGGAAGGCACGTGACCCTCTGAGTCTTTACGGAAAATATCTGGATCAGCGCAACCTCTGGAACGAAAAAGAAAAGGCCGCTATACACGCGCGCATCGAGCGCGAACTGGCCGCGGACCTGGAGTTCGCGGAAAACTCGCCATTCCCTCCTCCCGAGCTCGCTGAACAGGGCGTCTATTGCCAGGGTTGCCATGACATCAAAGCGGAGTGGCGGCGCGCCAAGGAAGACTTGATGCCGCCCAAGTCCAGCGTCAAGCCTGAGTGGACCATCAAGAATTTTGGAGCAATGGAAACGGAGGCCGCGGTTGCGGCGGACCACGCGGAACAACCGGATGCGGCAATGGAGCCGGCGGTTGCGCACCCGGGGCAGACGGCTCGCAAGCGAAAAATAGCCGCACCGGCCCCGCGCAGGGCACGGAGATAGCCATGGCCCCGGTGACTTATCTGGATGCCATTCGGCAGGCGCTCCTCGAGGAGATGGACCGCGA
>QHYR01000068.1 GCA_003223315.1 Acidobacteriota bacterium
CGAACGTATCGCCGCCGCGCGCACGCCGTAACGGGCCGCTTCCGCCAGGATCACAAAGCTCTCCATCTCCACGGCATCTGCTTCACCGCCCAACGCCACCTTCTGTGCGGCATCCGCAATCAGATGCTCCGACGTAAGGAATCTCTCGACGTGCCGTGCTCCGGCATCTTCGGCGACGGCAAGGAGCTGATGATCGCTGGCGACAGCGAGTTCCCGCTCGGCTCGCAATACCACGCGTCCTGCCAGAATCGTTCCCACGCGCAATTCTCCGTTCAAGGCACCCGCGAAACCGCTCGAAATGCAGATATCGGCCGGCGACGCGAGCGCCCAACGCGTCGCTTGCGTCGCTGCCTTCGTGCCCATGCCCGTCAGCAACACCCGGACCGCATTACCGGCGATCTCCGACACATATATCGCGAAGGGTTCGTGCGCGACCTGCCGGAAATCGTGCCGGCGGCGCCACGCTGCGAATTCGCTTGCCACCGCGAAGGTAACCAGGATCTTCATCCTCGTACTGCAACTTCCCCGGGTCGTTTTTCAAATTCCGTCAGGCCGCTCGCGCAGCCGCCATGTCCGCGCGGCTCGCGACACGCACGTAGCCGCTCGATTCGTACCAACGTACCGCCCGTTCAAATGCCGCAGTGAGCGGCCCGGGCGAAAACCCCAACTCAGCCCGTGCTTTTTCTGTATTCACGTACATGCTGTGGCGCGCCATGCGCACGCCTTCGAGCGGAATCTGCGGCTCACGCCCGATCAGCCGCGATAGCGCCGCGTCCGCGTACGCCGCCCCAAGAGCCAGGACGTGCGGAACCCGCACGCGCGGTGCGGGCCGGCCGGATACCTGCGAAAGGATCTCCAGAGCCTGCTTCAGCGTCAGATTCTCGCCACCAAGGATATAGCGCTCGCCGATTCGCCCTCGCTCGGCCGCCAAAATATGGCCAGCGGCTGCATCTTCGACGGGCACAAAATTCAAACCCGTGTCCACGTAAGCAGGCACGCGTCCATTCAAAAAATCGACGATGATGCGGCCCGTGGGGGTCGGCTTGGCATCACCCGGCCCGACCGGAGTCGTCGGGTTCACGATAACTACCGGCAGTCCTGCCGCAGCCGCTTTCCGCGCCTCTTGTTCGGCCAGCCATTTCGAACGCTTGTACGCCCCGATCATCTCATCGATCGAAGTAACGATGCTCTCGTCAGGCAGCACGGCGCCGCGCGGAACCGCCACCGTTCCTACGGTGCTGGTATAAACGAATTTCCCTACCTCGGCGCGCCGTGCGGCCTCGAGCAGGTTTCGCGTACCCTGGACGTTCGATTCATAAATCTCGCGCGGGTCCCGCGCCCACAAGCGGTAATCGGCAGCCACGTGATAAACAGTGTGCACTCCAGTCAGTGCCTTGTCCAACGAGGCGGGATCGCGCAGATCGCCCAAAACACGCTCCAAGGCCAAACCTTCGAGCAGCCTCGTCTGGCTCGTCGGCCGGAGCAGCACGCGCAGGCGATCTCCGCGTTCCACCAGCAGCCGCGCGACATGGCTTCCCAGAAACCCACTCGCGCCAGTAACTAAAGTCGTCATAACACCCGCAATCTTCCGTCAGAAGAGACCAAATCGTCAGAAGAGACCAAATCCTGCGGCGGCATTGGCGTGCCGTCTCCAGTGCCAAACCCATCGCCGTTCCCGCGATCGGCCTCCCTTCGATTCCCGCCCATACGGCCGGAAAACTGCCACTTCAGCATCTTCCAGGTGTCGCCCAGTTGGCGGCGTGCGCCCAGTATAGGCGAAGGTTCAAAGCCCACGTGCATCATGCAATCGGCGCAGCGCGGGTCATTTCCGGGCCCATATTTTTCCCAGGGAGTTTTTTCGATCAGTTCCTGGTACGAGCCGTAGTGATTATCGGTGATCAGATAGCACGGCCCCTTCCATCCACGCGGATTGAACGTTGGCGTGCCCCAAGCGGTGCAATCGAGTTCCCGCTCGCCACGCAAGAAGTCGAGATAAATCGGGGAAACCATGAGGTTGTATTTGTCGAGCAACGCCAGGGCCTTGCGAAACTTGTCGCGCACATCCTCTCGGGACATGAAGATATCTTTGGTCATGACGGCTGCGTAACCGTATGCCGGCGACAGCATGTAGCCGTCGACACCCAAAGTATCGAGGTAATCGTAGAGTTCAGCGATTTCGTCGAGGTCCGTCTCTTTGTAAATGGTGGTATTCGAGCAGACCAGAAAGCCCGCCGCTTTGGCCGCCTTGATGCCTTCGATGGCTTCCCGAAAGACGCCGTCTCGCTCCACGCAGAGATCGTGCGTGCGCTCCAGGCCATCGAGGTGCACGTTCCAGAAAAAACTCGAGGTCGGCCGGAACTCGTGCAGGCGCTTGCGGATAAACATTCCATTGGTGCAGAGAATAATGTGTTTTCCGCGATCCAGAATCTCGCCGGCGAGCTTTCCGATTTCCGGGTAGATCATCGGTTCGCCGCCGCAGATCGAGACGACCGGCGCACCGCAATCGTCCACGGCGGCGAGACACTGGCCGACGCTCAGCATCTCGTTGATCGTCGACTTGTATTCCCGGATCCGGCCGCAACCCGTGCACGTCAGATTGCATGCATGCAGGGGCTCCAGCATGAGGACCATGGGAAATTTCGCGGTTCCGCGCAAGCGCTTGCTGGCAATGTATCGCGCCAGATTCGCGGTCATCTTTAACGGGTATCTCATCCATTGCCTCGTGTGGCGCCCGAGAGATGCTCTCTCTCTGGGCGAATCTCGAAAGCGTGAAACTCCTTGGCATCTTGCAGCGAGTTGCGGTACCGCGAGAGCGCGTACAACGGGAAATAATTCCGATAAAGGTGATACTTCAAATAAAAGACGCCGGGAAAGCCTGTGCCCGTAAACTGCTGTTCATCCCAGGAGCCATCGGCATTCTGCTGTTCGAGCAGATGCCGCACGGCCTGTTTCACGGCCGGATCATCCCGATCGGCTGCGGCCAAGAGACCAATCAAGCCCCAAGCGGTTTGAGACGGTGTGCTGGCGCCCTGGCCTTTCAATTTAGGATCGTAGTAAGAAGCGATGGATTCCCCAAAACCGCCGTCGTCATTCTGCACCGCGCGAAGCCAGGCCACGGCACGCTGGCAATAATCACGGGCGCTGAGCGCAATCGTTTCGAGCGCGCGCAAAACGCCGCTCGTGCCATAGACGTAGTTCACGCCCCACCGCCCATACCACGAACCATCGGGAGACTGTTCTCGCGTCAAATATGCCACTCCCCGCTTTACCACCGGGTGCGTGGCGGTCCAGCCGTTCCTTCCCAGACACTCGAGTACCCGCGCCGTTACGTCCGCCGACGACGGATCAATCATGGCATTGTGATCCGCGAAGGGGATCTCCGTGAGCACCCGGCGATCGTTATTGTGATCGAATGCGCCCCAGCCGCCATCGCGATTTTGCATCGAAAGCAGCCACTCCACCCCGCAACGAGCCGCTGCAGTAAGCCGCCGCCGGGCCGGGTAATCGACACGTTGCAGAGCCATGAGTACAAAGGCGGTGTCGTCGACGTCGGGATAGAAATCGTTGCGGAACTCAAACACCCATCCGCCTGGCCGAGCCTTGCGATCCTTCACTTGCCAGTCGCCCGAACCCAGAACCTGGTTTTTGAGCAGCCATTCGGCGGCGCGTATGAGCGCAGGGTGACCAGCGGCCAGCCCGGCTTCTTCCAGAGCGACCATGGCAATCGCCGTATCCCAGACCGGCGAGATACACGGCTGCAAACGCAGGGTCTCGCCATCTTCGATCTCATAGCGCGCGAGCTGGCCAATCTCCCGGGCAGTCAGAGGATCGTCCGGAGAATAGCCCAGCGCTACGAGCGCAAAGACGGCGTTCATCATCGCGGGATAGATAGCCCCCAATCCATCGCTGCGCTCGAGATGCTCGAGCAGCCAGCGTTGTGCTTGGCGCAATGCGTGTTGCCGCAGCGGCTTCCAGGGCACGCGCTCGTAAAGTTTGAGCGCTCGATCGAGCGCCAGGAAGAAATTTCGCCAGGAGAAAAAGCGATCCCCCCAGGCAAATGCAGTGGCCTTGGCCGTGGGATCGCGGAAGAGTTCGTCAACGCGCACCGGCTCGCGCAATTTCCAATCGGGCTTATGGGCGTAAAGAATGGCCAGCGGGATAACAATACCGCGCGTCCACGAAGACATTTCGTAGATGTTGATCGAAAACCAGGACGGGAGCAGCATCAGCTCCGGGGGAATCGCCGGCACCATCTCCCAAACGACGGCGCCAACCAGAGCGAGATAAAAGCGCGTATAGGAGTTCGTGGATTCCAGACCGCCGAGTTGCAGCACGCGCGCACGAGCACGCTCCATGTGTGCTTGATCCGGGCGGTCTCCGGCAAGCTTCAGAGCAAAGTAAGCTTTGACGGTAGCATTGAGCTCGGCTGGGCCGTCGAAGTAAATGTTCCATCCACCGTCAGGCAGTTGACGGCGGCGAATGTAATTGGCGAGCTTGCTTATACGTTGGGGATCAGCCTTATCAAGAATATGCAAATAGAAGATGTAGTCCGATTCCAGGGTCGTGTCGGCCTCGAGCTCGCCAAGCCAGTAACCCTCCGAGGCTTGTAGGGAAAGCAGATGTTTCACGCCCTGGCCGATAGATTCGGTCAGTTCGTCAGTGAAAGCACCAGTCGCCGCGATCTGCGGCTGGCTTGTTGCAGCCTCAACGCCGAATCTGGTGCTGGACGCCATTTCCCCTCAGATGCATGCCTCAGCCAAATAGCTTTAGCAAGAACTACTTAGCGGCTTTCACGCGCGCGGGGCGCCGGGTTTGCGATCTTTTCGGGGTACGGTTGGGTGCGCATTGCGGATGGCAGGCAACCCATCCGTTCCGTCCCTGACCTGACCACCCTTCAAAACAAAACTCATTATCAGGCACTATCGAGTTGCCGGTCAACAATGAAGATGCTCGGCTCGATTCGCTCCCCTCTGTTATCAAAAAGAGAAACAGCTTTAACGTTTCCGAGTTTGCTCCTCTAACTTACTCACCCGCTCAGCCAACTCCGGCAAGCGCGCAAACCATCCGTATTGTTCCTTGAACCGCTCGATAGGGCGCGCCGGCGTACCCCACACGGTCTGCCCACCACGAATTACTTTTCCGCTGGGAATGCCGGCCTGAGCACCGGCAATGCATCCCGCCTCTAAGCGGCAATGATCGGCGATGCCCACCTGACCTCCGATCACCACGTCGGCTTCGATAATGGAAGATCCCGCAACTCCGGTCTGCGCCGCCACTAAGGTTCGCTCGCCCACTTGGACGTTGTGTGCCAAGTGCACGAGATTATCCAGTTTTACTTGGGACTCCAATCGAGTGATCCCTAGCGAACCACGAGCGATCGTAGTGTTGGCGCCAATTTCCACATCATCCGCGATCTCCAGAGCGCCGGCTTGCGGGAACTTCCAATGCTTGCCCTGATCCGTCACGTAACCAAACCCGTCACACCCTAAAACGGCCCCCGAATGTACGATGACCTGGCCGCCGAGTTTCACGCCTGCGTAAAGCGTCACGCGAGGATACAGCCGGCAGCCCCTGCCGAGCCGAGATCCTCGTCCGAGAAAACAGAAAGCTCCTATCTGCGTCTCCTCGCCAATTTCAACTTCCTCCTCGATTACCGCAAAAGGACCCACCACGCTGCCACGGCCCAGGCTTGCTGACTCGGCGATGACAGCGGTCGCATGTACTCCGTAGGCAATCGGAGAGAGAGGAACCAGCCAGGCCGCGGCACGTGCAAAGGCGAGCTTCGGTTTCGCCGCCACGATCATCGTCTTGCCGGATATCAGTAGATCAGGCGACGTGATCACGCAACGGGCACTCGATCGAATCACACGCTCCCTATGACGGCTCGAATCAAGATAAATCAGATCGTCCGCTTCAGCCGCCTCAGGACTGGCCACACCTTTCAAGAGCAAGGCATTCTCACCCTGGAGGGGGCACCCCAGAAACTTCGCCAGATCTCCGGCTGTTCGATTCGCCATGATCACCGATCTCCTTCACAGAAATTCTTAGTCGCCTCGCGCTTGTTTAGCATAACCACGCTGCTCGTCCGGGTAGATTGCGGATTCATTTGGAGGGCGGGTCTTCCAGCGCCGATGCACCCAGAGCCATTGATCGGGAAAGCGGCGCACGTAATCTTCGATCACCTGATTAAAGCGCGCTGAGTACGCCAGGATATCGCCCTGCTCATCCGCGCCGGCAGTAAACTCGAGCGCCGGTTCATAGCGTAAGCGGTACTTGCGTATTTGCGGATCCCAGTAGCTGTAAGCAGGAACCACCGCGGCCCCTGTGCGTCGCGCCAGCCGGGCGATTCCGCTGGTGGTGGCGGCGGGAATGCCGAAGAAATCTACGAAAACAGATTCGGCTGGCACTGTATTCTGGTCGGCCAGAACTCCGATGACGCCTCCCTCGTGCAGAATTCGAAGAATGGTGCGCGCCGATTCGTTTTTTTTGATCGGCTGGTTCCCCGATGCGCAACGGCAACGGTTCACAAGCGCGTCTACGCGGGGGTTGTCGACCGGCCGCACCAAAAAATAAATCGGACGGCTGTAAAGCGCGTGCGCAAATGGTCCAAGCTCCCAGGCGCCCATATGTCCGGTCAAGAAGAGAACCCCTTTGCCGCGCGCTTCCGCGGCAGCAAAATTTTCAAATCCCTCGAGAATTATGGTGTTTTCAATATTTTGGCGGGTGTAGCGCGGTAAGCGCGCGAATTCTGCAGCCATCCAGCCCAGGTTGCGCACCATGCGCTTCAAAATGTCGCGCCGTGCGGACTCCGGCAATTCCGGGAAAGCTATCCGAAGATTGAATTCTGCGGCTCTGTGAAGCGGCGGGCGAATGGAGAAAAGACAATTCGCAACGAAAGAGCCCATGCCGCGAGCGAACGTCCGAGGTAAGCACCCCAGGAGTTTGAGCAGGACCCAAGCGGAAGCATACTCGAGGCGCTCGCGCATGAGGCGCCATTATGCGCGACCCGGCGCGTCATGCGCCAGCCGCGAAAGCGAATGGATCAGCGCATCGAACAATAATTCTGTGGCAGCAGGCTGCGCATCACGATGCGTCAGGAGTGCCGTGCTTTCGGAATCCCCGATGCCAGGCATTCGCTTGCTGCAGGCGAGCTATCTCGGCAGGTTTGCAAGAAAGAAACTGGCAATGCGATTTTCGTAGTCGCGTTTCTCCTCATCGAGCATCCCGGCATAATTCCCGCGCGCGATGGTGACCTGCTCTTTCGGCTCGGGAGACTCGAGGAAAAGCCGGGCAGTGGTCTTGGCCAGATCAGGGTTGTCGGACGCTTCGATGAACAGCTTTGGCACGCCCGCCAGGCGGGACAACCGTTGCGAGAGCGGAGGCGCTCCGGCATCGCTGAAATTCAGCCAGTCGAAAACCTTTTCGGAAAATCCATCCAACAGCGGTAATGAGCCAATGCCATAACGGTTCACCAGGAGGCGCAGCATCTCTTGTGGTCGATCGTATACCGATTCAATCGCAATTCCTCGAACGCGAGGCTCCGATTCCGCCAAAGAGAGGGCCGCATAACTGCCCATGTTGGTACCCCACAAACCGAATCGGGATTTGTCCACATCCGTACGCTGGGCCACGGCCGAAAGGGCCGCACGCAATTCTCGAACTTCGCGATAGCCGAGCGTCGTTTCAATCCGAGGGGGTCCCTCGCCAGTAAACTGCACGAGAGCGACGTTGTATCCCTGCTCTTGCAGGGCAGTTGCCAAAGGCAATAATTCCTCGCGTCCCTCCCCGTAGCCGGGACACAAGAGAATTGTCGGTGCGGACTTCAGACCCGGGAAAAACCAGCCTTGACGCGTTCCCGCGCTCGCCACTGAATAGGAAATCTGCTCCGGATGACCCGGAAAATTCGCGAAATCGATGGGCTGGCTGCCGCTGCGCAGGGTCACAATGTTGAACACCACAAAACCCGATATGATGGACGCCGCCACAAAAGTGAAGAAACTTAGGGCCAAGATTGTCGCGATTGATTTGGAATACCAGCGCGTGGGATAACGAAATTCCGCTATCAAAGCGTCGCGTCGAGGCATCGCCGCGCATGTTAGCACAGCGAACTCGCCAGAATATGCGTCATCACCCGGCGTGTGTCGCATCAGGCAGTTTTCAGCGACGTAAGGCCCCCGCAGCGTTATCATAAGACAATCGGCATCGAGGGTCCCCTGGGATCGAGAGCTCCATGACCATCGTGGACTTACGGCAACTGAGCTCGCGTCAAATTGAGCCGCTTCTGGCTGAAGAAGCGCAGCGGTGGAGAGAGGAGCTACGCTGGGATTATCGTTCTTCACTGGACCTGATCAAAAAGTTCGTGGAGGCCCGGTCGCTCGCCGGTTGTGCTGCCCTGGAAGGCGGTGAAGCGGCCGGTTACGCGTTTTACGTAATCGAAGAGCACAAGGGACTTCTCGGCGGCTTGTACGTCTCGCCGCGTTTCCCGCAGATGCCCCTGGCAAACAAGCTTTTGACCAGCACACTCGAAACGCTCCGGGCTCTTCCTTATATAGGGCGCATTGAAGCTCAATTGGTCCCCTTCGGTTGCGAGTTCGACGCGGCGCTCGCTGTGCATGGCTTTCGCCTCTATCCGCGGCAATTCATGTTGCTCGATCTCAATCATGCAGCGCTCAACCCTTCGGAAAACGGGAACCCAAGAAATTCAAATGAGCTCTCGGGATTGCGCCTTGAAGAATGGAGCGATCGCTACTTCGCGCCTTGCGCACGCTTGATCCAATTGGCATACGCGGACCACATGGACGGTGAGATCAACGATCAGTATCGCAGTGAAGAAGGAGCCCTGAAATTTCTGAAGAACATCATCATGCTGCCGGGCTGCGGCCAATTCCAGGAGCATGCCTCGTTTGTATTGCGTGCGCCGCATAGCCACGAACTCGTCGGCGCCGTGCTGACGTCTGCAGTGGCCCCCGGCGTCGGTCACACCACGCAGATCTGCGTGATGCCTGGTTACCAGCGGCACGGACTGGGGAGGCGCTTGATCCAGGCCACCATTCAATCGTTGCGGGCCCTGCGTTTTAATGCGCTTTCGCTGACCGTCACCGCCGCCAACCAGCCCGCTGTGCGCTTGTACGCGAGTCTTGGATTCACGCAAATCAAGACTTTCACAGCCGGCGTCTGGAAGTCACCCGACGCCTCCAAGCGATCCAGCCTATTTTCGTGAGTGTTCCCGAAGCAGGCCCTTCAATTCGGTCATAAACTCCCGCACATCTTTAAAGTCGAGGTAAACGGAGGCAAAGCGCACATACGCCACCTTGTCCAACTTTTTCAGACGGGCCATGAGCAACTCGCCAATCTCGCTGGTAGTCCGCTCGCGCTCGGGCGCATCGTGAACGAACCGCTCGACCTCGTCTACCAGAGCCTCGAGCCTTGTAGTCGGCACAGGCCGCTTTTCACATGACTTCAGCAGTCCCTGTAAGATCTTCTGACGATCAAATCGTTCCCGCCGGCCATCCTTTTTGATCACCATATAGGGAATCTCATCAATCCGTTCGTAGGTCGTGAAACGGCGTCCGCATTTGAGGCATTCCCGGCGACGACGGATCAAATCCCCGGTGCGGCCCTCGCGTGAATCGATCACTTTGTCGTCGCTAAACGAGCAGAACGGGCATTTCAACCGGCGCTACCCCCTCTCGCCAGATTCCCCTGCGGAACCGCCCCCGGCTAGACGCGTCAACGAAACATGCTTTCCCGCCCGTTCCGCCGCGGCCTCGTCCCGCGCCAGATTGCGCAGTTCACCCATGGACAAACCCTCATGGATCAGCAGCGGAACACCGACTAATGTCGGTGCGGCAAATGTGATCAGCCACAGCACTATGGCAATTGCCGCCGCCGGCTCCTGCTCGACCCCAAAAATTGTGGTCAGCGCGATGAAGCTGGCCACCTGAGCTCCACCCCCCACGCCCGGCAATTGCAGTAGTGAACCCACCAGCGTGACCGCCAAAAGCAACATCGCCCCGGGAAAGTTCACGTCGGATTGAACGAAGGCGCTGGCGAAGGCGCGCGCTATCCAAAAATACGCCAGCGTCACCAAACCCCAATGCGCAGCCGTGTAGGCCACCGCGATCAAAAGGTCCGACGCCGTGCGAATGGCCTGCAATCCTTCGCTAAAACCCGCGATGATTCCCGCCAGCCAACCCTTCAAGCCCCCCGAGCGGTGCCAGTAATCGAGGCGCCGTTCGAGGGCTCCCGCACCATGCAGCCGGAAGTAAAGCATCAGGACCACAATCGCCGCCAGGATGCCTAGCAAAAGCCAGCCGCCGGCGCGGGCGTTCTCCACCCAATCGGTGTTCAATCCCGCATCGGCGAGTTTTCCCGCAAACACAAGCAGGCTCAGAGCCGCGAGCGCCACGCCGCCGGCAAAATCGGTAATCCGCTCGAGCACCCAAACCCCGAACATGCTGACCACGGGCAACCGGCTCTTGCGCGCGAGCAACAAAGGACGAACCGGTTCGCCAGCTCGGCCGAGAATGAATATGGAGGCGAACCCCATCACCGTCGCGCTGTACACCTCCACAAAGCCGCTCGGCCCTAAATAGCGCGAGAGCTGTTGCCAACGGAGTGAGCGCAGCGCATAAGCGCCATAGATCGCGAGAACCGATAGCAGCAGAAGCCAGACGTTTGCCTGGCCAACAGCGTGGATGAACCGGCTCCAGGTAAAGTCGCCTAGGTGAATCTTGCGGCGGGAGAGATAGGCAAGCGCGGCCAGCGCCCCTAAAGCTAAAATTGCCAGGAGAAGTTTGCGAAGAAAGCCACGCATCCGTTGGCGAGCCTAACCGTAGCGC
>QHYR01000343.1 GCA_003223315.1 Acidobacteriota bacterium
TATTCGGCGCTCTGAACCAGGTCAACCGCTCCCCGCACTGATAGTGACTCAGTTTGTGTCTCCGAAAGGGCTCTGCTGGCACAGGCACTCCTGCCTGTGCGCATCCACCTGCTTAATCGAAGTACAGAGCCAAGAGTGGCTGGGCCACAGTCAAAATGAGTTACTACCCCGCATTCAGTTCATGCGCATGCCGCCGTTCACGTCGAGTACATGCCCGGTGATATATCCTGCTTCATCGCTTGCCAGAAAAACGACTGCTGCCGCGACCTCCGCGTCCCTGCCCATTCGCCCCAGCGGAATCCGCGCCACCATTTCCTGCTTTGCCTTCTCGGGCAGCGGGTCGGTCATCGGAGAGACAATGAATCCGGGTGCGACCGCATTGACGGTGATATTGCGCGAGGCCACTTCCGTGGCGATGGCCCGCGTCAGTCCGATCAGGCCGGCCTTGGCCGCGATGTAATTCGCTTGGCCGGCATTGCCGGATTGAGCCACCACTGAGGTTACGTTGATGATGCGGCCCGAACGCTGCCGCAACATCACCGCCAGCGCCTGCTGAATGCAGAAATACGCGCCTGTCAGGTTCGTTCGCAGAACCGCTTCCCAATCCTCCGCCTTCATGCGCACCGCCAGGCCATCTCGGGTGATGGCGGCGTTATTCACCAGAATATCCAGCCGGCCGAAGCGTTCGATGGCCTGATGAAAACCGGCCTTGACTTCCTGCGCGTCGCCAACGTCCATCTGAACCGCAAATGCTGCGCCCTGTGCCGCGCCGATTTCTTCCGCCAGCCTTTGCAGCTTTTCCGCATTGCGCGCCGCAATCACCACGCGCGCCCCGGCGCACGAGAGCGCCAGGGCAATCGCCCGGCCGATCCCTTGGGATGCGCCGGTCACCAGCGCCGTGCGATCCTTTAAGCTGAACATGACGGGAGACGCCCTGGCATTCAGGAGGCCCCGGCTTCGGCCTCTTGGCCTCTTATTTGCACCAGACGATCGAGCGCGACTTGCAGCGACTTTACGTCTTCCACGTTCAGAGAATGCACGGAGCGGTCGATCTGCCGCAGCAGCCCGCTGAGCACGCGTCCCGGACCGACTTCCACAAACGTTGTGGCGCCCTGCTCGATCAATTCGCGGATCGACTCTTCCCAGCGCACGGGCAGGGTCACCTGCCGAATCAGCGCTTCTCGCGCTTCCGCCCCGCTGGTGATGGTGCCCGCGTCCACATTGGTGACCAGCCGAATCTTCAAAGAGGAAAGCTCGGTGGCGCGCAGATCCTTTTCCAGACGTTCTTGCGCCGGGCGCATCAGTTCGCTGTGAAATGGCGCTGAAACCGGCAGCATCACCGCGCGTTTCGCACCCGCTGCTGACGCTTGCTCCACGGCGCTCTTCACGGCCGCGGCGTCGCCCGATATAACCGTCTGTTCCGGTGAATTCAAGTTGGCAGGCATCACTTTTCCGTCTGCAGCTTTGCGGCAGATCTCCGTCACTCGCCCCGGGGGCATACCCAGGATTGCAGCCATCGCGCCCGCACCCCGAGGAACGGCTTCTTGCATATACTGCCCGCGTTTTCGTACCAGGCGCACGGCATCTGCAAACTTCAGCGCGCCGGCAGCGACGAGCGCCGAATATTCTCCCAAGCTATGGCCGGCGACATAGTCGGGAACCACGCCCTTTTCTTCCAGCACGCCGTAAGCAGCCACCGATGCGGTGAGAATGGCAGGCTGCGTATTCTCCGTGAGCTTCAGTTCCTCCTCCGGCCCGGAGAAGCAAAGTTGCGACAGCGAGAACCCCAGCGCCCGGTCAGCCTCATCGAAGACTCGGCGGGCCACCGGAAACGAATCCGCAAGTTCCCGGCCCATGCCGGCATATTGTGATCCCTGACCGGGAAAAAGAAATACAACTCCGCCCATTTGGATTCCGAGACTCCTTCAGACTGGTGGATTATGCCCCAACCGCAATTGGCAGAGAGGAAAGCTCTCGCTCGATCCGTTCGTTCAGTCGCGCATGGGTCATTTCGGCGGCTACCCGCACCGCATTCTTTATGGCATTGGCGTTCGACCGGCCATGTCCGATGATGGCGATGCCGCGCGCGCCAAGCAGCGGCGCTCCGCCATATTCGGAATAGTCGATGTTGCGCCGGAACTCTCGGTAGGCGCTCCGCGAAAGCACGTAGCCGACTTGCGAGGCGATGGTGCTCTTGAGCGCTTTTTTAAGCACCGCGGCGATGTGCTGGGCCACGCCCTCGCTGATCTTCAAGGCCACATTGCCGATAAAGCCGTCGCAGACGATGACGTCCACGCTGCCGGAAAAGACGTCGCGTCCTTCGATATTGCCGATGAAATTGAGCGGCAACTCTTTGAGCCGGTTGTAGGCCTCTTTTGTGAGCTCGTTGCCCTTGGATTCTTCCTCGCCGATGGAGAGCAGAGCCACCTTCGGCCGCCGCGTACCGAAGATAGCGCGGTAATAAATCTCTCCCATCACCGCAAACTGCAGCAAGTGGCCCACTTTTGAGTCCACATTCGCGCCGGCGTCGATCAAGACCGTCACGCCTCCCCGGCTGGTCGGAAAAGGAGCGGCCAGCGCCGGCCTTTGGACGGAAGGAAGCGTGCCGAGGACGAAACGCGCCACGGTCATGAGCGCGCCGGTATTCCCGGCACTGACCAGCGCATTCGCCTGACCCGATCTCACCAGGCGGGCAGCTACGTGCGCGGAGCTGTCCTTTTTGCGGCGGAAGGCTTGCGCGGGTGGATCGCTCATGGCGATCACCTCGCTTGCCGTTATCACTTCGATCGACAGGCCTCGCACGCTGTGCCGGGCCAGTTCGCGCTTAACCTCTGCGGGTATGCCTACCAGCAGAACTCGAACACCGAATTCACGGGCCGCTAGCACCGAGCCCTCCACCTCAGGGCGCGGAGCAAGGTCGCCACCCATAGCATCCACAGCGATGGTAATCATCTGCGAGCCGCCTCT
>QHYR01000344.1 GCA_003223315.1 Acidobacteriota bacterium
CCCAACCTCCCGCAGGCTCAGTATCATTTTACGAACTACTGGAACGGATACTTGGAGGGCTTTACGTTCGATCCTGCCCGGCCTACATCGCTGCTCTACAAAAAAACGAAGGACGGGTACGAATTGATCGGCGCCATGTACACCGCCCCCAGAACTGCGAGTCTGGAGGAACTGGACGAGCGCGTTCCCCTTGGCCTGGCCCGCTGGCACCAGCATACGAATCTGTGCATGCCAAAACGGGGCGAAGCCGCACATGCCGATTGGAGACGGTTCGGCCTGACCGGGTCGATTTCGAGCGAAGAAGAATGCCAGGAAGCCGGAGGGCGCTTTTATCCGGTGATTTTCGGGTGGATGGTGCACGTTTATCCGTTCGAATCCTCGCTGGCCAGGGTATGGGCTCAATAAGTTCGGCTGCGCCTGTTTGATTCCCGCAGTCATGGCGCGTATGATAGGTGCCTTGCGGATAGAAAACCTCGAAGGTCAGACCCCGCGGTCTGCTTTGGTGAATAATATGCTTTCTCCATGTTTGAAGGTGTCGCCCTCCAAGGAATTATTTCGGCATCTGATCCTCGCCGCAATCGCTCTTATTCTGGGATCTGCCGCCGCGCCGGCTGTTCGCGCTGCCGCTGATCAGCCGCCCATTCTTCCCCTGGAGCAGGTCAAGCCCGGAATGCGCGGGGTCGGGTACACGATTTTTGCTGGAGATAAGATCGAGCCCTTCGAGGTCGAAGTGATCGGCATATTGCCGAACCTGATGGGTCCAAAGCAGTCGATTATCCTCGTCGAGTTGCATGGAGACAAAGCGGAACATACCGGCGTGGTTGCTGGCATGAGCGGAAGTCCCGTCTACATAGACGGAAAGCTCATGGGAGCGCTCTCGTTGAAGTTTGGCGTATTCGTGAAAGAGCCGCTGGCCGGGGTGACTCCCATTGAGGACATTTTGTCGATTCCCACCGGTGATTCATCGGACCCCAAGACTCTGAGCGTCCGGTCCAGCGTCGGCGATAAAGCTGAACCGGCGGCCCCGGGCTGGGCTGCTTCATTGGCTTCGGCCGCCCCGTTGCCGCATTATCCGGTGCCCGAAAAATGGGCTCAGGTTGCCGGCGCTCCCGGCGATGCCTACCTCGAACCAATCGCCTCGCCTCTTGTCTTTTCGGGTTTCGCCCCGGCCACGTTGCGCCAGTACGCCGGAGAATGGGCGCCATATGGAATGGTGGCCGCCGCAGGTGGAACCGCGCCGCCCGCGAGCGACGATGCCAAAGTTGTTCCCGGCGATATGGTCAGCATGGTGCTCGTGCAAGGCGACATCTCCATGAGCGCCGCATGCACCGTGACTGCGGTTCGGGAGGATCGCGTGTACGCGTGCGGGCATCCGCTCTTCGGTTTGGGCGCGAGCGATATGCCTTTGGCGCGCGGCCGTACCCTCACCACGCTCGCTTCTGATTTTAATTCCACCAAGATCGTAAACGCGGGTGGCGTCATTGGCACGCTGACCGAGGACCGGCTGACTGCCGTCATGGGCCGCATCGGACCCGCGCCGCAGATGATCCCCGTTGACCTGACGGTCGTCACCCCGGCCGGAGAGAAACAGTTTCACTCGGAGATGATCTCCAATCCGAAACTGACGCCGCTGCTTATGGGCATCATCGCCTTCAACGGTTTGACGCAAAACACCGCGTATGGCGAAGGCAGCACGATGAAGCTCAGCGGTGACATCAACATCAACGGACATTCTCCCGTGTCGCTCGAAGATATGTATGCTCCCACGGATCAATTTGTCCCGGACGGGACCTTCGTCGCTTCCAGCGTGCAGACCATCTTTACCCGCATCTTCTCGAATCCTTATGAGATGCCCAAAATCGATAAGGTCACTCTGCGCGTGGAGAGCACGCCGGACCGCCGCGTTGTTTCGATCTTGAATGCCTGGTCGGAATTGAGCGAGGCCCAACCGGGTGATCCTGTGACCATCAAAGTCCTCCTGCGCCCTTACCGCGGTACGCCCATAATTCGCGACGTTCCCATTACCATCCCGGCGCAGGCCACCCGCGGCAGCACATTGAGGGTGCAGGTCAGTGATGCCGATTCACTCAACCGCATTCCAAACCTGGTTGCCGCGCAGGGACGCCTAGGCGGTTTGGACCAGTTGATTTCGCTGCTGAATCGCGAGCGCCGCAATAACCAGCTCTACGTCACGCTGCTCAAGCCGACGCCCACGCTGCTCGTGGAGGATAAGGAACTTCCCGACGCGCCCCTGTCGCAAATCAATGTCCTCGATCAGAAAAGGCTGCCGGGCAATTCAGCGCTGTTGCGCGAGTCCACGGCTGGGCAATGGTCTGTCCGCATGGATGAGATCATCTCTGGTTCGACGTCCGTGTTTATCAAAATTAAGTAAATCCAGTCCGCGGCGGACGCACGTCACACCATGGTGGTTTTTCCCTGCTGCGGTTTGAAAGGGTTTTATGTCTGATTTAATTATGCCACTGCGGAGCACGTCCAGCCGCGTCTTCGGCTTGCCGAGAGCTTTCTCTTTCCTTGTGGCTTTTCTGATCTGCGTCGCGCCGGCAGTCGCCGAGCATACCCGGTTTTGGCGCCAGTCGGATTATGACGCCTTCCA
>QHYR01000069.1 GCA_003223315.1 Acidobacteriota bacterium
AACCATGCGCATAACAGCTCGATTATCGCTTCCCTTGGGGGCTTTGTGCGGGCAAGCCGCGAGTCATGCACCGAATTCGTAACCGGCGCAAAGCGCGGCCGCCATGCTATAATTTGTTCTGACTAGGGAGCACACTAGGCAGGTGACAAGACAGCCCAAGGCGATCGCTGGCTCCCACAAAAGCGGGCCCAACGCGCGGATGGCGTCGGGCGTGACGCGCCGCCGGCGCATTGTTCAGTGGATGCGAGGACGGAACGGCCCGGTGCCCGGGACGGAATTGGCGCGCCATTTTCGGGTGAGCCGGCAATGCGTGGTGCAGGACATCGCCATTCTGCGGGCGGAGCGCAACGACATTCTCTCGACGCCGCAGGGCTACCGGCTTCCGGCGAAACAAGTGCCCGACGGGCACCGGGTCGTAATTGCTTGCCAGCACGGTCCGGAACGGACCGAAGAGGAGTTGCAGGTTTTTGTGGACAACGGTGTGCGCGTTCTGGACGTCATCGTGGAGCACGCGCTTTACGGCGAAATGCGCGGCTCGTTGATGATCGAGTCGCGCGCTGACGTGCAGGATTTTCTGCGGCGATGGCGGAGCACGAAAGCCAGCTTGCTTTCTTCGCTGACGCGCGGCGTGCACTTGCATACGGTGGAAGCGAGCAAACCGGAGATGATTGCGAGGGCCCGGGCGGAACTCCAGTCGCGTGGGATCTTACTGAAATGACACAGCAAGCAGCACAGACGGCGGCATATTGGCCCCGGCGGGAGCGGCTAAGGCGGGCGCTTTTCCGAGGCGAGAGTCTGCACTTAGGGAATCGCGAATATCTCAACTTTGCGCGAGCGCTGCTGGATGAGCTGTTGGATTCGGATGTGGGTCCCGGCGATCTGACGGTTGCGGCTCTCCAATTAGCGGATGAACATGCGGGCGCGAAAATACTGGCCAAGGAAGCGGGCGTGATCGCGGGCCTCGCTGAGTTTTGCTGGCTGCTGAACCGCGATGATGTGGAAGTAAAGGTTTGCAAGCAGGATGGCGAGGCTATTGAGGCCGGAGAGGTCATTCTGGAGATCGAAGGCCGCCGCAGCGATTTGCTGGCGCATGAGAGGGTTGGCTTAAATCTTCTGCAGCGACTGAGCGGCATCGCGACGGCCACTCGGCGTCTTCAGGAACTAGTGCATCGGCGCAATGCCGAGGCGCACGTGGTGGCCACGAGAAAGACGCCGTGGGGTTTGCTGGATAAGCGCGCGGTGCATCTGGGCGGCGGCGGAACGCACCGGCTGGGATTGTGGGATGCGATTTTGGTAAAGAACAATCATCTCGCGCTTCTAGCAAACCGCGAAGAGGAAGCGGTGCGTATCGCAGTGGAACGCGCCTGGCCGGCCCGCAAATCCGCAGCCTTTATTGAACTGGAAGTGCGAAGCGAGCCGGCCGCCCTTCAAGCGGCACAGGCATTTCGCCGCGTGCAGGAATCCTCGCAAGAGGAATCGGACGGACATTGTCCCTGCTTGTTACTGCTGGACAATATGTCACCCGGGCAAATGTCCGCGATTATCGCGGAGCTGCGCGCCCAAAGGCTGCTCGACCACGTTCTGACGGAAGCCAGCGGAAAGATTTCCGACAACAATATCGAGGAGTACGCCACCTGTGGTGTGGATGCGATCTCCATGGGCGCGCTGACCCATTCGCCGCGCGCGCTCGATCTGTGTGAAAGACTCTAGTCGCCTAAAGGAAAAGCCATGACCCCAGCAGCCGTTACCCGTGAAACTTACGAAAACCGCTATACCCTTCCGCCGATCGAAAAAATAAACGACACGGCGGAAGAAATCCTGGCCAAACAGGAGCGCGTGCGGAAGCTTTGCCGCGAACGCAAGGCCATCATCCTGGCGCATCACTACCAGCGCCCGGAGGTGCAGGAGGTGGCAGACTACGTGGCCGATTCGCTCAGGCTCTCGCAAAGCGCGGCCGCTACCGATGCGGAGACGATTGTTTTTTGCGGGGTGCATTTCATGGCCGAGACGGCGGCCATTCTCTGCCCCACGAAAACGGTGCTGCTGCCGGACTTGCGCGCGGGATGCTCGCTCGCGGCGGCTATTACGGCGGACGAGTTGCGTGCCTGGAAGGCACGTTTTCCCGATGCTGTGGTGGTCGCCTATATCAATACCTCCGCCGAGGTGAAGGCGGAGAGCGATTACTGCTGTACCTCCGCGAATGCCGCGAAAGTCGTGCGAGCGATTCCCGCCGAGCGACCCATCCTTTTCCTTCCCGATAAGTTCCTGGCGCAGGTGGTAGCGAGACAAGCGGAGCGAAGCAATATCATCGCCTATCCGGGCTACTGCCACGTGCACCGTACGATTCGGTCCGAAGACGTGAGCGAAGTGCTTGAAGCGCATCCCGACGTGGAACTTTTGCTGCACCCGGAGTGCGGATGCGTGAGCTCCTGCATGGCCAAGGCGCTCGACGGCAGCCTGCCGTTTAACCGCACCTTCTTTTTATCCACAGAGGGAATGCTGCGGCACATTGGCGCATCGCCGGCGCAAGAATTCGCGGTAGGCACGGAGATGGGCATCCTGCACCGGCTGAAGAAGGAGTTTCCGGACCGCGCGTTTTATCCGGTCAATCCGAACGCCGTTTGTGCTTTCATGAAGACGATCACGCTGGATAATGTCATCCACTCGCTGGAAACGCTTTCGCCTCAGGTGACCGTGCCAGCGGAGACTGCGCGAAAGGCGCGGCGCGCCATCGAGCGCATGTTGGAACTGGCTTGATGCCGGTAGCCCTAAAGGTCGGGTTGCTTGGCGTGGGCACCATCGGCCATACTTTGGCTACGGCGCTCGATGCCGAACCAGATCGCGCGGTGCTGGTGGCGATTGCCGATCAGGATCGGCAGCGAGCGGAGAAGTTTGCGGCGCAGTTGAAGGCGCGCCCCCCGGTGGTTGAAATCGATGAACTGGTGCGCCGCTCGGATTTGATCATCGAGGCAGCCAGCCAGGCGGCCCTGGCGGAAATTGTTCCGCGAGCGCTTCGCGCGCAGAAAGATTTGATGGTGATGAGCGTGGGCGGCTTGCTGGAGCATGAAGAATGGTTCGCGGAAGCGGAGAGGCAAGGGTGCCGGATTCACATTCCTTCGGGCGCGATTGCGGGGCTCGATGGGCTGAGGGCCGCGGCGATGGGGCGCTTGAGCCTGGTGATTCTGACCAGCCGGAAACCAATTGCCGCCTTGCGCGGCGCGAGATACGTAACTGAACGGAGAATCGACCTGGACCGGCTCAAAGAAGAAACGGTTTTGTTTGAGGGTCCGCCCGAAGATGCTTGCCGGGCTTTTCCCTCGACCTCGAATGTGGCCGCCTCGCTGCGGCTGGCCGCGGGCAAATCCGTGGAGATTCGTGTTCGCGTCATCGCCGTGCCGGGCGGAACCGAGAACGTGCATGAAATTCAGGCGGTGGGCGATTTTGGCCGCTTCCGCATCGTTCTGGAAAACGTGCCCTCACCATCGAATCCGCGCACCTCGCGTCTTGCGGCGCTTTCCGCTGTAGCAACTCTCGAAGAGATCATCCGCACGCAAAAGGTGCGGGTCTAGTAGAGACAACCTGTTTGGTCCCCTTTCGAGCAGGAAGCAGCCCGGTGGGTTACACTGTGCATCCGACTTGGCGCGCGGGAGAGTATGCGCGGCTCTCATCGTATTTGCGCCGCTCGCAACCAGAATGAGAGCTGTCTTAAGAATCGGCTGATTGGTCTGTAATCGGCAAACCTGCGGGAATTCGGGGCGCTGATTTGCGACAAACGAGCGTAGACTGAGTGGATTCGTAGCCCGCCATTCGGGCCTAGGGAGTGACTCGCTTGAAACCAACATGCACCGTTCTTTTGATTTTCGCCCTACTGTTCCCAGCGTCGAGCGCATCCGCTAAAGCTAAAGCTCCCCGCATGGCCGAATCGCCTGCACAGACGACTCAGGCCGGTCAGGCGGCGCCCTCGCCCCTGTTGGGAGCCATAAAGGAGGAACTGGATCGCGAGATGGCGGTCATCGGTAAGGCTGATCCCCCGGCCTACTTCCTAAGTTATACCGTCACGGATGGCGATCGCTCCGAAGTGACGGGTTCTAACGGCGCCCTGCTTTCTAGCCAAGAGCAACGCAGCCGCTGGCTCGAGGGACAAGTGCGCGTGGGCAGCTATCAGCTCGACAATACGCATCGCGTTGGCAATGACGGTCCAGGCTTCCCCGGCAGCTTCGGAGAGCCTGTGCCGATCGATGACGATCCCGCGGTGCTCAAGCGGGCCATGTGGCGGGAAACTGAAACCCAGTATCGGGCCGCCGCCGAGGCTTTCATCAAGGTGAAAACTGGAAAAGATGTCCAGGTGCAAACAGTGGCGCAAGGCGCTCCCGATTTTTCTCAGGAGAAGCCGCAAGTCTATTACGGCCCGCGCGCCTCTTACGCGCTGGACCGGCATCCCTGGGAAGACAAGGTGCGGCAGTATACGCATTCGTTCCGGGCATCCGCCGCAGTGCTGAATTCCATCGTTACGTTCAGGGCGGAGGCGCAGAATCAGTATCAAGTGACGAGCGAGGGCACCAAGGTTCAGTTCGGCGGAATTCGCTACCGGCTGGAGCTTTTCATTCAGGGCAAGGCCTCGGACGGGATGGATCTCGAGCGCTATTACAACTTCGATTGGACCGATCCCGCTTCGGCTCCGGATGACAAAACGGTGCTGGCGCAATGCGCCGTAATTCAGAAGGAGTTGGAGTCGTTGGTGCAGGCGCCGCTGGCCGAACCTTATGCGGGGCCGGCGATGCTGACCGGACGGGCCGCGGCTGTCTTCTTCCACGAGGTTTTCGGCCATCGCGACGAGGGCTTTCGCCAGAAGGATATCAACGAAGGCCAGACATTCGCGGGCAAGGTCGGCGAATTGCTGCTGCCCAATTTCATCAGCATCGTGGATGATCCCACGGCTGCGAAGCTCGGCTCGACGGTGCTGCTGGGCAACTATCCCTTCGATGACGAGGGCATTGCGTCGCAGAAAGTAACCTTAGTGGATCATGGAGTGCTGCGGAATTTCGAGATGTCCCGGCAGCCGTTGAACGGCTTTCCGCAATCGAACGGACACGGACGCCGGCAGGTGGGCTTGCCGCCGGAGTCGCGACAGGGAAACTTGATCGTGGAAAGCAGTTATAAGGTGGCGAACACGCGCCTGCGCCAGATGTTCATCGGGGAAATTAAGCGTCAGAACAAGCCGTACGGCCTGTTCTTTGATGACATTTCGGGAGGCTTCACGTTTACCGGGCGGAGCCAGCCGCAGGCCTTTCACGTCGAGCCGCTGGTCGTTTACCGCGTCTACGCCGACGGCCGGCCGGATGAACTGGTGCGCGGAGTGGCCATCGTGGGGACGCCGCTCGTTTCGCTGCAAAAGATCATGGCCACCGGCGATACGACGGAAGTCTTCAACGGCTACTGCGGGGCGGAATCGGGTTCTGTTCCCGTGGCAGCAGCAGCGCCGCCGCTGCTGGTTTCGGAGATGGAAGTAGAGAAAAAACAAACCTCCACGGACCGGCCGCCCATTCTGCCGCCGCCAGCGCACGATCCTCAGGCAAACGATCCGCAGACGAAGGTAAATTAACCATGAACCGTCACCGGCTGATAAAAGCGCCTTTGTGGATGGCATTCATAATTTCGGTTTTTTGCGCGCCCGTGATTGGATTCGCAGCTAATGCTGCGCCCATCCGGCAGGCAGGGGCGGCGGGCCAGATTGCCCCGGTTCCCGCCGGAGACACCGACAAAACGCTGGCGGCTCTGCATGATGAGCTCGAGCGGTCCAAAAATCGCCTGGTCCTGCCGGGCCAGCAGCATCCTTACTTCATCGAATATCGCCTGCTCGATCTGGACGAGCGCGTCATCAGCGCAGAGTTCGGGGCGCTGCTGTCGAGCAGCACCACGCGGAATCGCTTCATGAGCGTGGATGTGCGCGTGGGCAATTACAAGGTGGACAGCTCAAATTTTCTCTCGGGGGAGGGATTCCGCGGATTCCTGGGTTCCACTGGCACGGTAGGGATTGATCGCGATTATGATTCTTTGCGGCAGGACCTTTGGCTGGCCACCGATCAGGCCTATAAGCAGGCGCTCGATTCGTTCTCAAATAAACAGGCGGCGCTGCGCGCTCTCGCCAACGCGCCTACCGTGGACGATTTTTCGCAGGAGGCGGCTGTGGTCATGGTCGAGCCGCGGGTTGAGCCGGACTGGACTTCACGAAACTGGGAGGCCGAGGCGCGAACCGTATCTGCGGTTCTGAAAAGCTATCCTGAGTTATACAACTCGCGCGTGACCTATCACCTCATCTATGCGACCAGCTATCTGGTTACGACGGAAGGCACGCAAATTCGCACCAGCCGCAGCCTTGCGGCCATCGAAGCGAGCCTGGGAACGCAAGCCGACGACGGCATGCCGCTGCACAATTTTCTGGCGGTCTATGTAAATCGCCCGGCGCAGCTTCCCGCGGCGGAGGCGGTGCGGCAGCAGCTCGATAGCAAAGGCAAGGAACTAGCAGCGCTGCGCATGGCTCCCCCGGTACACGATTACGATGGACCCATGCTGTTCGAAGCGCGGGCGGCAGGTTCGCTTCTGGCGCAAGTGCTGGCGCCGTCGGTAGGCGGGGCCCGGCCGCCTGTTTCGATGAATACGCGGTTCGAGCAAATGATGCAGGCGCTGGGCGGGCGGAGCGAATGGATGGGACGCATCGGGCAGCGCGTTTTGCCTTTGACGGTGGACCTGACAGATGATCCGACCGTGCAGCAGTTTGAAGGACACGACCTGATTGCCTCATATCAAATCGATCAGGACGGTGTTCGCGCCCAGAAAGCGGCACTGGTGCAAAACGGCCTGCTCAAGGAGTTGCTGATGTCGCGGCGGCCGGGACCGGATCTAGACCGCTCTAATGGTCATGGCCGGTCGACATTTTTGGCCATGCCGCGCCCCATGCTGAGCAATCTCTTTTTCAATTCCAGCAGTGGCGAATCGGCGGCTGATCTGCGCAGGAAATTCCTTGAAGCTTGCAAGCAAAATGGCCAGCAATTTGGATTGCTGGTGCGCGAGATGGATAATCCGGTGATCGCCAGTTCCAGCCAGGAAGAGCTTTCTGATTCGCTGGCGACATTGGCCTCGGGAGCTCCCAATGGCGACCGCATGCCGCTTCTGGTCTATCGCGTTAACGCGAGTGACGGGCGTGAGGAGTTGGTTCGCGGAGCTTTGATTTCGCAATTGACCGTGCGGAACCTGCGCACGCTGCTCGGCAGCGGCAACGACAATACCGTGTTTTATTATGCGCAGAGCCAGGACGCCGAGACGGCCGGAACTGCGCTGGGCGCGTTCGGCAGCGCGAACGGAGGAGTTCCGAGCGACGTAATTGCGCCGTCGCTGCTATTCGAGGAAGTCGAAGTTCGCGGACCGCACGGGGAGCCGCGGCGCACCCCGCTCGTTCCGCCCCCGCCACTGCAATAAAGCGCATCGCTGAAACCGACCCGGAATTCCGGCCGGGTGCTTCCGTTGAAATGCGTTTGACGGCGAGCCGTGCGGCTGGAACACGCCAGCAGGGCCCACAGCGGTGAAGAGTTCTCGCATCGTCGTATAATCACCGCGAAAGCCAACACGATTTCCGGGGAACCGATATCTCCACGTCCAACATCAGGTCGGCAAAGCAGATGGCCGCACTCGCTTCAGTGGGTTCGGCCATTGTTCTCTTATCGCTAAAGACTTTTCTAGCCGCGTCCACGGGAAGTCTCGGCGTGCTCTCCGAGGCCCTGCATTCGACGCTGGATCTCATCGCCGCGATTATTACCTATCTCTCGGTTCGAGTTTCCGACCGCCCGGCCGATGCCGACCACACCTACGGTCATGGCAAGGTCGAGAATTTCTCGGCGTTCCTGGAGACGGGCCTGCTCATTCTCACCGCCGCCTACATCATCTGGGAAGCTGTGCAAAGGCTGTTTTTTCGCCAAATCACGATTCGGCCCAGCCTGCTCGCGATTGGCATCTTGGGCATCGCCCTGGGAATTGATCTGCTGAGGTCTCGAACGCTCGCACGCGTCGCTCGGGAGCACGTAAGCGAGGCGCTGGAAGCAGACGCACTGCACTTTTCCACCGACGTGTGGAGCACGTCGGTGGTGATCCTGGGCGTGGCGATGGCCTGGGTGGGGCAGCGAACCGGTGTGAGCTGGCTTCGTTACGCCGACCCGGTTGCGGCGTTGGGCGTGGCGGCGGTGGTGATCTGGGTGGCGGCGCGGCTGGGCCGGCGCACCGCCGATGCTCTGCTGGATACAGCTCCGGCCGGATTGCAGGAGCGCGTGGCGAGAGCAGTGGAGGAGCTCGAAGGCGTGCTGCGCACCGAGCGCGTGCGCGTCAGGAGAGCGGGCAATCGGCACTTTGTGGACGTAACGATCAGCATCCCGCGAGCGGTGAGTTTCGAGCAGGTGCACGCGATCAGTGATGAGGTGGAGCGGCGCGTCGGCGAGATTATTCCCGCGGACGTCATGGTGCATATGGAACCGCGAGCGCAGGCTGGCGAGCACGTCTTCGATTCCATTCGCGCCGCAGCCCAGCGACGCGGATTGGCCGTTCACGACCTCTCCGCGCATCAACTTGACGGTCATCTCTTCATCGAGATGCACTTGGAGGTGGACGAACATCTGACTCTTCGCGAAGCGCACCGCCAGGCCACCGATCTCGAAGAAGAAATTCGCAAGCTGCCGTCGCTCGCCGGCACCGCAGGCGCAAACGGAGTGCTGGTAAACATCCACATCGAGCCGTTAGGCGCGCATATTGCCACGGTCGACCGCTCTTCCGGCGACCTGCACGGTCTGGCACACGACGTGGAAGCGTTCGTGAACGGGCTACGGGGCGAATTCCACGCCCTGAAGGATTGCCACGATGTTCGTGTCCAAAAGGTGGAGCGGAGGATTCAGCTCTCCTGCCACTGTGCCATGGACGATAATTTGCCCATCACGGTGATCCATGATGTCACTGCGCGGCTCGAGGACCGGGTCAAAGAGCGGTTTCCCCAAATTTCCCGCGTGACTATTCACCCCGAGCCCTTGGAGGCTCGTGAGAGCTAGCCGGCGCCCTCGGGCGCCGCTGGTGCACGGCTGAGCAGGCGGTTACCTGAAGTGGTGGCCATTCGCATCGAATTTTGTTAGGCTTGGCTGAGAAGCAAAGGGCTGTATCCCTAAAAAGGAACGGCACCGGAGGCTCAGATGAGCACCGCTTTCGATGCGGGCAACGGCAAGATTACCGTGCCTGACATACTCGGTCGCAAAACCAGCACGCCTTCCAGTTCCAATCAAAGTTCTGACCGGCGTTCCGATCGGGGAGATTCCGAGCGGCGAAGAATCGTTTGCCTCACGGCGTACGACTATCCAACCGCTCGCTTGCTGGATGAAGCGGGTGTGGACGTTGTGCTGGTGGGCGACTCGGTCGGCATGGTCGTGCTGGGCTACGAAAATACGCTGCCGCTCACGGTGGAAGAAATGCTGCACCATACGCGCGCGGTGCGGCGCGCTGTGCGCAGAGCGCTGCTGGTGGCGGACATGCCTTACGGCAGTTTTCACGGAGATAAGGATGAAGCCGTACGCAACGCGGTGCGCTTCGTCAAAGAAGCCGGGGCTGAAGCCGTCAAAGTCGAAGGCGGTGAGCGGCGCATGGAATTGATCGCGCAGATGGTTGAGGCGGAAATTCCGGTGATGGGCCACATCGGGTTGACTCCGCAGTCGATGCACGCGCTCGGCGGCTTCCGCGTTCAGGGCAAAACCCTGGAAGCGGCAGAGCAACTCCTGCGCGACGCGCGCGCGGTGGAGGCGGCGGGAGCGTTTTCCATCGTGCTCGAATCGATTCCGCGCGAACTGGCGGCGCGGATCACGAGCGAGCTGCGCATTCCCACCATCGGCATCGGCGCCGGCCCCGACTGCGATGGCCAGATTCTCGTGCTGCACGACATGATCGGGTTGTCGCTGGGGCATACGCCGAAATTTGCGCGCCGCTACGCCAACGTGGGCGAGGCAATATCCCATGCCGTCAGCGCATACGCCGAGGATGTGCGTGAAGGGCGCTTCCCGGCAGACGAAGAGTCTTACCATCTCTCGAGTGAGGTTCGCGAACGACTGCTGGCCGCTCGGCGAAGCTGAGCGCAGAGGAGAGAGACATGATCACACCGGAGCACGCCCGCACTTTGTTTGCCTATGACGCCTGGGCCAATCGCCGGCTGCTGGACGCCTGCGCCGCCCTATCAGGCGAGCAATTCACGAAGGACCTTGGATCGAGTTTTCGGTCGGTGCGCGACACTCTGGGGCACATTATGGGAGCGCAGTGGCTTTGGCTGGAACGTTTTCGCGGCCGATCAGCCGGTTCGCTGCTGAGCGCCGATCAGTTCCCCGATATGGCGAGCCTGCGCGCCCGCTGGACGCAGGTGGAACGCGAGCTGCTGTCTTATGTCGATGGTCTTTCGGCCGCCGATCTCGAGCGCAGCTTCGATTACCGAGACACCAAGGGCAATTCTCACAGCAACTTGCTTTGGCAGACACTCCAGCATCTGGCCAACCACGGCACTTATCATCGCGGCCAGGTGACTACGCTGCTGCGCCAGCTCGGCGCCAAGCCAATCAGCACGGACCTCATCGGCTTCTACCGCGAGCGCGCGGCGCAGGCCGCTCATTAGGAAGATCCGCGCCGCCGCCGCGTGGAAGTCATTCACACTGTTGAGTGGATGAAGCAGGTGGCGCGCGAGGCGCGCGCCGAAGGCCGGCTCGCGGGCTTCGTTCCAACCATGGGCGCGCTGCACGCGGGACATCTCTCCCTCATCGAAGCGGCGCGGCGCGATGCGAGCCCGGTGATCGTCTCGATTTTCGTCAATCCCAAGCAGTTCGGGCCCGCTGAGGATTACAGAAAATATCCGGGCGATCCGGAAGGCGACCGCCAGAAACTGGAACAGGCCGGAGTGGATTTTCTTTTCGCCCCTCCGGTGGAGGAGATCTATCCCGCGGGCTTTCGCACCTCAGTAAACGTGGAAGGCTTGGCCGATCGCCTGGAAGGCAAAATACGGCCTGGGCATTTTCGCGGCGTGGCCACAGTTGTGCTCAAACTGCTGGAAATTGTGGTCCCGCGGTTTGCCTATTTTGGGCGCAAAGATGCGCAGCAGGCGCGCATCATCGGTCAGATGGCGGCTGATCTGGCGCTGGACTGCGAGATTGTGGTTCGCCCCATTGTGCGGGAGCCTGATGGCTTGGCGCTATCCTCGCGCAACCTCTATCTTTCGCCCGCCGAACGCAAGGCCGCAACGGTACTCTATCGGGCACTTTTGCGAGCGCGTAGCGCGATGGAAGAAGGTGAGCGCGAGACGATGAGAATTATGGGCTTGATGCGCCAGGAGTTCGCCGCAGAGCCGCTGGCCTCGCTAGATTATGCAGAGATGGTGGACGCCGATTCCTTTGAGCCGATCATGCGGCTCACGCGCTCGTGTCTGGTGCTGCTGGCGGCGCGTTTTGGCGCGGCTCGCCTAATCGATAACATGCAGGTGGAAATCGTTGAGTCCGGCGGCGGCGCTGGCGGAGTTGTGTGCACGCTTTAATGGCTGAGAGCCGTGTCGCCAGCAAGAACTGCAGATCCCTCGCTTCTCCACCCCGGCGCGCGCAAAGCGAGAGCGCGCCAGGGTCCCGGATGCGCTCGGGATGACAGCGAGAGAAGTAGAAACTCCGCGTAAGCCTAAAGCTGTTTTACGGCTTCGAGGACCTCGGCGGCGTGGCCCTTGGATGGCGCTTTATCCCAGATTTTGACGATGCGCCCGTCCGGACCGATCAGAAACGTGGAGCGCACGATTCCTAGGAATGACTTGCCGAGGAACTGCTTCATCCGCCGCGCGCCATAGGCTTCGATGGCTTTGAATTCCGGATCGCTCAACAGGGGAAAATTGAGATTATATTTGGCCGCAAATTTGGCCTGGGTTGGCACACTATCGCCGCTGCAGCCCAGGATGACCGCGCTGAACTTGTCAAACTGTGGTTTGGCGTCGCGAAACTCGGACGCTTCGTTGATTCAACCCGAAGTCAGCGCTTTGGGGAAAAAATAGAGGACCACGGGTTTGCCGCGAAGGGCGGAAAGCGTGACCTCCTGCCCATCGGCGGCTGGCAGCCGGAAATCCGCAGCTTTGTCGCCTACCTTGAGCATTTTCTTTCTGCTCCCCCTTTTTTTGGTCGCGGTCTTGGCCGTCATCCCAGCAGCCGCTTAAGAATTTCGTTGACGATCTGCGGATTGGCCCGGCCGCGCGAGGCCTTCATCACTTGTCCGACGAACGATTTGAATACGCCTTCATTGCCGGCGCGATACTTGGCTACGTTTTCAGGATTTTTCTCCACAACCTCGCGGCACATGCGCTCGATCTCTGCGGTGTCTTGAATTTGCGCCAGGCCTTGCGCCGAGACGATCTCTTCCGCCGACTTCCCGGTTTCAAACATGGCCGCGAAGACCTTTTTGCCCGAAGCGCCGGTTATGTTCCCTGCTTCGACTTGCGCGAGCAGCCCCGCCAAAGCCTTGGGAGCGAGCGGGCTGGCTTCGACCGGCTGGCCGGAATCGTTCAATCTTCGCAGCAACTCGGTTTGGATCCAACTCGCCGCAGTTTTTGGCGGGCCGCCGGCACTGACGACCGCCTCGAAGTAATCGCCGAGCGCGCGCGTGGCGGTGAGCACGCCCGCGTCGTAGGCGGAGAGGCCGTGTTCCTGCACGAATCGCCGGCGTCGCGCGGCAGGTAATTCGGGCGTTCCGCGCTGAATTTCCGCGAGCCAGCTCATGCTGACGGAAACGGGGAGCAGATCGGGATCGGGAAAATAGCGGTAGTCGTGCGCAAATTCCTTTGAGCGCATCGATTCGCTGCGGCTTTCGGCCACGTTCCAGAGGCGCGTTTCCTGAGAGATCCGGCCTCCGGATTCGAGGACGGAAATGTGGCGTTCGATCTCATATTCAAGGGCGCGCTGGAGATAACGGAACGAGTTCAGGTTCTTGACCTCGGTTTTTGTACCGAAGCGCTGGTCGCCCCGCCGGCGCACGCTGACGTTCGCATCGCAGCGAAGAGAGCCTTCTTCCATATTGCAATCGCTGACATCAGCGTACTCGAGCACCTGTTTCAGCGCGCTCAGATAAGCGTAGGCCTCGGCCGGGGAACGCAAGTCCGGTTCGGAGACGATTTCCGCGAGAGGCATGCCGCAGCGGTTGTAATCGATATAGGTGTTGCGATCCGAGTCCGGAAAGCCCTCGTGGATATTCTTTGCGGCGTCTTCCTCGAGATGCAGCCGCGTGATGCCGATTTTTTTCGTCGCCCCATCATGCTCGAGTTCCAGCCGCCCGTGCGTGGCCAGCGGCAATTCGTACATGGAAATCTGATAACCCTTGGGCAAGTCGGGATAAAAATAATTCTTTCGCGCAAAGCGCGAATCTTGCTGGACGCGCAGATTGAGCGCCAGCGAGGCGCGCAGGGCCAGCTCCAAAGCGCGCTTATTGAGCACAGGCAGGGAGCCGGGCAGGCCGAGGCAGACCGGGCAGGTGTTGGTGTTCGGCGGATCGCCGAATCGCGTGGAGCAGGCGCAGAAGATTTTGGTCGCAGTCTTCAGTTGCACGTGGACTTCGAGCCCGATGACGGGCTCGTAAGCCGCGGCGACTTCAGGCGCGACTCGCGCGATTGCAGACGTGGCTCTGGCCATGGCGAATTCCGCGATTATAACATTCCTGATTCGGCGATTTTGGATCGGCCCACCACGCGGGGCAGGGAGGGTCCCGTTCGATGGCGCACTACTGGCGCGCGGCGTTGCTGGTTTCTTCCCTTCTTCCTTGGACGATGACGCGCGGGCGGCCGGCGGGCCCGGCTTCGACTTCGAGCGGGACCTCGAAAACCTGTTCGAGCAGTTCGCGCTGATAGACAGCGGCGGGCGTGCCCACGCGGAGGCACTTGCCCCGGTGCAGCAGAACAATCTGG
>QHYR01000070.1 GCA_003223315.1 Acidobacteriota bacterium
CGAACATCATCGGCAAAGGTGAGCGCATCGTTTCCGTTCTTGATTTGGTGGCGCAGGTGGCCCCTTCACGATCGACCATTCTGATTGTGGGTGAAAGCGGAACAGGGAAAGAGCTTATTGCCAAGGCCATCCATTCCGCATCTCCTCGCGCAGACAAGCCCTTTGTGGCTGTCAATAGCGGCTCCATTCCCGTTGATCTTCTCGAATCGCAGCTATTCGGCCATGTAAAGGGGGCCTTCACGAGCGCTGTCGCCTCGAAGAAGGGACTTTTCGAGGTGGCCGATCAAGGCACTATTTTCTTCGACGAAATTTCTACTGTCGGCTTGGAAACGCAGGCCAAGCTGCTGCGGGTTATCCAGGAACGCGAATTCATGCGCCTGGGCGGCACGGAGAATATCAAGGTGGACGTGCGCATCGTCGCCGCGTCCAATGTCGATCTGCTCGGTCTGGTGCGTGACGGTCGTTTTCGCGAAGATCTCTACCACCGCCTGAACGTGATCGCCGTCAAACTCCCGCCGCTTCGCGAGCGCCGCGAGGATATTCCTTTGCTCGTCGACCATTTCCTGCGCCAGTTCTCAAAAGAGAACAACCGGGCTTTGGGGCGCTTCACTCCGCAAGCCACGAAGTTGTTGATGGATTATCCCTGGCCCGGAAATGTGCGCGAACTCGAAAATGTCGTGGAGCGTGCCGTAGTTCTCTCCACGCGCGAAGAGATCGATATCGACCTGCTGCCCGACGCCATCCTCACGCGAGGAATGCTTGGCGATGCGCGCCTGCAACTCTCGGAACTCCTGAACTCTCTGGCGAAGGAAAGCCATCAGCGCGCGGCTGCCGGGCAGCCTGTCCCCTCGCTCTTTGAGATGATGGAGCAAATTGAACGCCGGGTGATCGTAGATATGCTCGAACAAACGGGCTGGAACCAGACCGAGGCGGCCGAGCGCTTTCAGGTTCCGCTTTCCACTTTGAACCAGAAGATCAAGCGCCTGGGAATCGAGATTCGCCGCCGCACCGCCGGCCGCGGTCCAGGCGACCCGCTGGCTCAGCCTGCGGAAAGCAGGCGATAATTCCGCGGTTCCGTCTTAGGATCTTCCGGGCCCACGCGTCGCGGCCGGCGCAACCGGGGGCGTGTATCCCTTTGGAAGCAGCGTCGTCGTAAGGTCCACCCCGGAGAGATCTACCCCTTCCAGATTCGTTTCGCGCAGGATGGTCACGCCCATATCCGCGCCGGTAAATTGCGCACCCCTTATGTTAGCGGAGCGAAAATTTGCATTGCGCAGATTCGCGCGACGGAAGTCCGCGTTGCTCAAATCACAGCGGAAAAACTCCACGCCGCTGGCCTGCGCTTCGCTCAGATCGGCGCCGCGCAGGTCGGCTTCGGTCATGTCCGTATTGCGAAGATCAGCCCCGTGCAATTGAGCGCCTGCCATGCTGGCATGGGTGAGCTTGGCTTGCTGCAGATTCGCGCCTTCCAACCTGGCCCCTTCCAGAATCGCGCCGGTCAGATTTGCGTGTCGCAGATCTGCCAGTCTCAAATCCGCCTCTCTCAGATCGGCGCGCTTACCTCCCACTTTGCCGAGAAAATGATTCCTATGTGCCTCGAGGATTTGCGCAAGCCTCTCGCCTCGGTGGCGAATTCGACTCGGTTTGCGCAGGCCCTTGCCACCACGGATCAAATCCAAAAGTCCCATGCTCGTCCTCTCGACGGAAAAAGCCCTCTTGCTGCCCTATTCTACTGGAATCATCGCTTGGATCAGCTCACCAGAGGTTTGTATTTCGACTTTTCCTGACGTGGCGGCCCCCTCTTCCAGCCATTCCGCTCTTTAATTTGAATTGTGATAACGTAGATACGGGCCTCGTTAGGCCGTGCGCATTGTGAAGCACATCCAACCTGCGAGAATCATGCGATTCGCTCTGTTGCGAAATCCGAGCCGTTCTAGCCGGCGTACACTCCTGTTCCTGCTGGCGTTTGCGCCTTTTGCCGTAATTGCCCTGCCACTCTCGTTGTCCGCGCAAGAAAACCGAGGCGGCGAAATCGTAGCCAACCTGGCCACGGGTCGAGTCGTGTTTTGTGTTACCCACGATGCGATCATCGTGGCCGCAACGAGCGGGGGCGGGGAAGTCGGCTCGCGCCCTCCTGCGGTGCTCCCCGTCAGTTCTGGGCGAATCGGTGTCCTCTTGGGCGCCATTGACTGGACCGCTCCGGATACGGCCAAGACCACGCGCTTTGATTCCGAACTGCCGGCCGTCGCGGCGAATGCTCTTCGTCGTCCCACGCAAAAGCCTGCCCAGGAACCCAGTGAGATCGAAGACATTGGCGTGGGAATGCTCGAGTTGATCCGTCCGGTGGTGGATCAGATCCACCATAAGCTTGAACTGGCTCCGGATGAGCCGCTGGTCGAACTGATTCTCGCCGATTACGTCCTGGATTACGGGCCCGAAATCTGGAACCTGCAGTATCACGTGCGTCAGGAAAACCTGGCCAATGATTTCTGGCAGACGCGCATTCTCCGCCCTGCTTACGTCCAACTTTTTCCACCGGAAAAAGGACAGCCGCGCACGTTTATAGAGGCGGATTATCCTGCAAATATTCCGCAACTCCGGTTGGCGGAGCGCGTTACGCAACCTGATCCCCAATTCGAGCGTATTGCCCATTCGTCGCGCGATGTATCGGAGGCGGTTGCGTTTATTGCTGCGGGAAATAGTACCAAGGCGCCTTCTTCTCCCATCTCTGACTTCATGCGCGCCGCAATCCCCTTGGCTGGCGGAAATGACCAAAATCTGACCATGGCTGTATTGGATATGAACCGCGGGTTCCAATGGGTGCTCGCGCCTCAGGAGCCCATTCCGCCGGGTAAGACGCAACCTACCGAACCTGACGCCCCTTCACTCCGCAAGCGCGGACCCCGGCCGCAATAGCTCGCCTATCTGCGAATCTTTTAGAGAATAGAGGCGCTACTTGGCAGCGGACCTCTCCGCGAACTGCTGCTTGACGCGCGCACTTTTCTCGGCCACCGAGCGCGCCAACTCCTGCTTGTAGGCAACGAGCTGCTCCGCAACTCGCGGATCGAATGTGGCTATGATCTCTGCCGCGTAAATAGCCGCATTGATGGCCCCGGGCTTATCGATGGCCATCGCCGCTACGGGGACGCCGGCAGGCATCTGCACACTCGAAAGCAGCGCGTCGATGCCCGAGAGCACTGTGGTGGCCATGGGCACCGCAATCACGGGCAAAGTGGTCAGCGCCGCCACGACGCCGGCCAGATGCGCCGCGCCTCCCGCCGCGACGATCACTACCTTTAGTCCTCTCTCGATTGCCGTACTGGCATACTCATGCGTGCGCGCCGGCGAACGGTGTGCTGAAACGACTTCAATTTCGAAGGGAATCGAAAACTTCGCCAGCATCTTCGCCGACTCGTTCATGATGGGAAGATCGGTGTCGGAACCCATGATGATGCCTACGACAGGTTTTTCTCTCGATGCTTCGCCCTTGCTCAACGCGCCCCTCCAACACGGGGACTGGCTTTGGCCGCCCCACTCATCTCAATCGCATCGCCGCAGGCGATTTGTCCGCCCTCAATCACCCGGCACAGCACACCCCTGCGATTTTTTAACGCCTCCCGTAATCCTATGCGAATGTCATCCATCTGAAAACAGGGCTCGCACGGGATCGTCACCTCGAGCACAGCGCTGCCAATCACTAACCGCTGTCCTGGCTTTAATTCGGACATATTCAGGCCCGCCGTCGTGACGTTCTCTCGCACAACGCCCGGCGCCAACTGAAATTCAGTTAGAGTCTCACTGTCCACGAGCAGAAGCTGCCGCTTGCTGCCCTGCCGTCCGTGTATGCAGCCCTCAAATCCTCGATCCGCCAAGGCAATGGCTCGATCCACGGCCCTCATTGGTTTACGGTGCTCCACTGCGAGGAAGAGGTTCGAGACATGCGCCATCTTCTTCAATCCTCCCCAATATTCGCTACTCGGCATGCGGCTAAGGCAATATCGCTGCGGTAGTGACAGTTCGAAAATCGAATAAGCTGAACTGCATCATAAGCCCTTCGCCGAGCTGCGTCTAAGGTCTCGTCAAGTGCGGTAACGCCAAGGACTCTACCACTACTAGTGTAGTATATAGGCCCCTCTCGTTTCGTCCCGGCGTGAAATACAGTTACCCCCGTCATCGCCGCAGCCTCTTCAAGGCCATGGATTTCCTTTCCAATCGCATACTTCCCTGGATAGCCACCGGACGTCATTACGACGCAAACACTCGCCCCAGGATACCAGTTTAGTCTCTGACTCGTCAGTTTTCCGTCGGCCACAGCCGCGAACACCTCCCCCAAATCGAAGTTCATCCGTGCCACGATTGCCTGCGTTTCCGGATCTCCCAGCCGACAGTTGAATTCAAGCACCTTGGGCCCCGCCGACGTTAACATCAGCCCAAAATAGAGAAAGCCGGAGTATGCAGAGACGTCGCTTCTTAGCGCAGCCATCGTAGGCTCAACCACACGTTTGCGAATTTGCGCCTCTATCGAGCCCGAAATGATTCCGTCACACGAATACGCGCCCATACCCCCGGTGTTCGGCCCGAGGTCTCCGTCGAATGCCCGCTTGTGATCACGAGTTGGAACCAAGGAGAGGAAATCGTGCCCGTCGCTGAGCACGATGAAGGAAAGCTCCTCGCCGTTTAATGCCTCTTCAATTAAAAGTCGCTGGCCCCCCTCCCCGAATTCTCCTTTTTTGAAAACCCGATCCACAAACTCAGCAGCCTCGCCGTAGGACTTCGCGACCAGGACACCTTTGCCTCCACAAAGGCCGTCCGCTTTGAGAACCACCGGGTAGCGCAAATTCTCCAACTTCTCAGTTGCATCTTGAGCTGAAGCGAATACGCCGTAAACTCGTGCTGTGGGGATACCGTGGTGATCGAGAAACTCCTTGGCAAAAAGCTTGCTACCCTCCAGTCGAGCCCACTTCTTTGAGGGTCCGATGATCCGCAAATTCCTGTGGTTGAATTCATCGGCGATTCCATCCACGAGCGGTTGCTCGGGACCTACAACCGTTAAATCCACCCGAAGGTTTTCCGCCAGATCCGCCAAAGCATGGATGTCCCCCAGATCGGCCGGAACGCATTCCGCATGTTGCGAAATTCCACCATTCCCTGGGACGCACCAAATTTTTGTCGCTAAACGGCTCTGACACAGCTTCCAGATAAGCGCGTGCTCGCGACCGCCACCTCCGATTACTAAAACTCGCATAGAAGCTGCCAACATTATGTCGGAGTCTGCGCCGTGTCAACGCCTGCTGGAGCTCTTCGGAGGAGTCTTGTGTGCAGACACAATCGGTGGTTTGATCGAGGCTCTTTAGGTCGCCGATGGATGCACACGAAAACGACGGCTTGTCCCTCGATGAGATTGCTCGTGCTCTTTCTCCGTATATCCGCCAAACCGTTTCTGGCCCGCAACTGATGAGCATCGCCACCTACCTGGCATTGTTGAAAAAGTGGAACCAAACGATTCCACTCACCTCGATCGGGGAGGACTCCGAAATTGTGGCCCGGCATTTTGGAGAGAGCATGTTTGCAGGATCATTGCTCCCAATGGAGCGTGGTCGGCTCGCCGACGTGGGCAGCGGGGCAGGATTTCCCGGCCTGCCCCTAAAGATTGCATACCCAGACCTGCAGGTCACTTTGGTGGAACCTAATGTCAAGAAGTGCGCTTTCTTGCGGGAAGTGCAGGCGACTCTGGGCTTATCCGGCCTGGAGATCGTCCGAAGTCGTTACGAGGACTTCGGCGCCCCGCCAGCTTCCTTCGACTTCGTCTGCTCACGGGCATTGGGCGGTTACAAGCGGTTGCTCCAATGGTGCAGAGGGGTGCTCAAACCAGGTGGGCATGTGATTCTATGGCTAGGGATTGAGGACTCGAACTTATTGACTAAAACAAAAGGCTGGAATTGGGAGCTGCCTGTCAGCATTGCGGAATCACGTCGCCGAGTTGTCCTGACTGGCAGGCCGGCTGGCTAGCGGAAGGAAAGATTGTTTCACGTGAAACAATTTTGTAGGAAAGGCCGCCTGAGTTCGCGAAAATGTTCCACGTGAAACAATTTCGAACCCGACGAGGCCTTGCCTTTGAAACCTGAAAAATCTTCCCTGTGAAACTTCTTGCACATAAGCACGGCCTTTGCTAAATTGCCGCCCCAAAAGCGGAACTACTGGAAGGAGATGATTTGGCGCGCGTAATCGCTGTGGCCAATCAAAAAGGCGGCGTCGGCAAGACTACCACGGCAATTAACCTCTCCGCTTCGATTGCAGCAGCAGAAAAACCCACACTCCTTATCGATTCCGACCCACAAGGGAACAGCACCACAGGCTTGGGATTTCAGAAGGACCCTTCCCGCCGGACTCTGTATCACGCACTGGCACTTGGGGAAAACCTAAGCAAAATCATCTTAAAGACCCAAGTGGAAGGACTGGATCTCATTCCCTCGGACAAGAACTTGGCCGGTGCGGCCGTGGAACTCGCCGCGGCCGAGAACCGCGAACATCGATTCAAAGAGCTCGTCGAGCAAATCCGTCCAGACTATTCCTTTATTATCTTTGACTGCCCGCCTGCGCTCGATCTGATTACGCTGAACGTTTTGGTAGCCAGCGATTCTGTTTTGGTGCCGATTCAGTGCGAATACCTTGCGCTGGAAGGCGTTTCCGAACTACTGGACACCTTGATGCGAATTCGCCGCACCCTCAATCCAGGTTTGGCCATAGAGGGAATCGTCTTGACCATGTACGACGATCGGACAACGCTCTCGCGTCAGGTTGCTGCGGACCTCAGGAGTTTTTTTGGCACTCAAGTTTTCGACAGTGTAATTCCCAGAAACGTGCGCTTGGCCGAAGCACCCAGTCACGGAAAGCCAATCCTATTCTACGACATTAATAGTAAAGGTGCCGAGGCCTACATCCAACTCGCAAAGGAGGTAATTGCTAATGGCCAGAAACGCGCTGGGGCGGGGGCTGGGAGCGCTCATTCGTGAGCCCGATTCGCAGGCTGCGGAGATAGCAAGGATTCCAGCGGTCGCGCATATCGAGACGACTCCAGGGTCGGGGGGGTCGACACTGATCGATATTGACCTGATCGAGCCAAGCCCCTACCAGCCGCGCACGCACTTTCGCGAAGAAGCTCTGGCCGAACTTGCCCAATCCATCCGGGCCAGTGGGATCATCCAGCCGCTCGTGCTTCGTCGAGTGGGATCACGTTTTCAGCTTCTCGCCGGCGAACGACGCTGGCGCGCAGCGCAGCGCGCCGGCCTCAACCGTGTACCTGCGGTCATCCGCGAGGTCAGCGACGAGGCGGCGCTCGAAATAACGCTGGTTGAGAATATTCAGCGGGAGGACCTCAACCCGATCGAAGAGGCGCGGGCCTTCGAGCGCCTAATCAATGAATTTCACCTGACTCAGGAAGAGGTAGCCGCAAAAACCGGGAAAGATAGGGCAACCATTGGCAATGCGACGCGGCTGCTGCGTTTGGAAAAGCCGATCCTGGAGCTGATTGAGGACGGATCGCTTTCGGCGGGGCATGGGCGAGCGCTTCTCAGCATAACTGATCCTCAGGTGCGCCTTGCTTTATCGCAGCGTGCTGCCCACGGTCGGATGACCGTGCGGCAACTGGAACGGAGCGCTTCTCGGCGGGTCCGCCTGCAGGCCTCCGAAGTCGCCGAACCGCAGCTTGATGCAAATACGCGCGCCGCTATCGAGCAAATCGAACATATGCTGGGAATGCGCGTGAGACTCCGCCAGCCCACCAAGAATCGCCCTGGCGAGCTTGCCATCGAGTACCACGAAGAGTCTCAACTCGTCTGGCTCTACGATCGCCTAGTTATCGAGAAGTGAACACTACTTGTGTAGTAGTTCCGCAGAGTCCTTGTGTCGCCAGACCTGGCTTTGAAACAATTTATGGCGCCCGCAAAATCCCTTGAGGTGATTTCTGCCCTGGAAGTTTGGAAAGCGAGAGTCTTCAAAAGCTCAGTCGGAGTGGACCGGCTTTCTCGATAAGTCAGTCCGTTTCGACGGCACTCTTGAGTGCCCCGGAACCTTCCGCGTCGAGGGAGAGGTAAAGGGGCTTCTGATATCCACGCACACGCTAATTTTGGGCGAAGAGGCCCGAGTAGAAGGCCAGATCGAAGGCCAGGACGTGGTGATCTCAGGCCATTTCAATGGGGTCGTCTACGCAAAAGGAAGAGTGGAGATTCACAACAAAGGAATCGCCACCGGCGAGATCCACTCGCATTGTTTGGTGATCGAGCCGGGCGGGATTTTTGACGGACAGTGCCACATCATTGCACCGTCGGAAGCAAGGCCGCTCACTATTCCCATCCGCGCCGCCCAATCCGGATAACGGCTTTCCACAGGTTTGGATCTCCGGTTTCCGCTAGGAGCAGACGAAATGGTTATCCCTAAGACCGCAAAGAGCCGGCCAGCGGCGGCGATGCTGGTTGCGTGGCAGGGGGCTTCGGTTTGCCCATGGCGGCGTCGACGCCTTTACGAATCGTATCGTTCCAATCATGGTGCGGAACAGGCGAGTTCTGCGCCGCGATGTATAGCCGCAGGGCCTGCTGTGGCTGCCCGAGTTGCTTGAGCTGGATTCGTCCCGCGGAGATCAAGGCGAGCACGGAGTTGCGATCCTGGGGCCAGGTTTCAGCGAGTTTCTCGTATTCGCTGGCGGCGCGTCCCCACTGGTGAATGTTCTCGGCGTGCCGACAGAGTTCAAGCCAGCTCGCCGCCGGCATTTTGGCTCCGCCGGCATGCAGGTAATCTTCATAGTCCTGCCACGCGGCCTCGGAGTTGTGTAGCTTCAGGTGAAGCTGACATATGGTCTCCATCGCTTGCAGGTAGGATTGTGTATCGCCCTTCCGCAGGTAGACGCTAGGTAGCATCTCATATGCGTCTACCGAAGTAGGCTTCTCAGCAATCAAGGCCTTCAGCTCAGAAACGGCGGCATCGAATTGCTGCTTTTCGAGAAGATCAGTAGCCTTGACGATGCGGGGGTCGGCAGACCAGCCGACTTTCTCCTCGATGGCCTGATCGGCTTTTCCTTCGATCCCGCTGTAGCGCAGGATGAGTGCCATTACGAGGCCAAATCCGAAGCCGCCGATGTGCGCCCAGTAGGCCACGCCGCCGCTTTCGCCCGCCCTTACTCCTGCGAGAAGCTGAACCCCAAGCCATAAGGGCAAAACAGCAAACGCCGGCGCTTTGAAGCGATAGAGACGGGGCCGCAGAATCCAATAGAAAAATCCCAGCTGAATGTTCGTTTTCGGGAAGCGAACGAGAAAAGCACCCATTAGAGAAGCAATCGCACCGGATGCACCTATGACGGGTATGACGCCGTTTGGATACGCCAGCGCATAGCCCCACAGTGCCGCGACACCGGAGATGAGATAGAAAGCGGCATATAAAGGCCGGCCCCACGTGTCCTCGAGTATCGCGCCCGCCAGCCAAAGGAACCACATGTTGAAGATCAGATGCAGCCAGCCGCCATGCAAAAAATTTGCCGTCAGATAACTGACGGGCACGCGGCGGGAAGGATAGAAGGCATAACGTCCGAGGACCGATTCGGCTTGCATCTGGTCGAGCTGGGCGCCCAGCCGGCTCATCTCTTCTTCGCATCGCGGCTCCGCCCACGTATGCATTTGCGCGTCCCAGGCATTGAAAGGCTTGCGATCGGGAGCGGCCAACAAACTCCAGAGCGTACCTTGCGAATGTCGGAAGCTTTCGACTAACTTCTGCTCCGCTGCGTTCATGGGAGTATCGGGATGCACAGCAGTCAAAAGAATGATCTGCTCCTGGATTTCGCCCATCTGGTGTCCCTCGCTCTCCATGGTCCAATGCGTAGCGAGGAAGAAGATTGCATTCAAGGCGATTATGCCAATCGTCACGTAAGGCCAGCGCCGCCCGTGCATGTTTTCGTGATTTAACGGAATGATCACGGCGATGCCTCCTAAAGTTCGAGCTGAGAAGCTCCGGCCCACCGGCCCGAGAGCCGGCAACAGACGCCATCTGGCATGCGCGATACGGCCGCGCTGCGGAAGCTTTCCCTGATTCTGGCACCCGCATTGGAAACTAGACCTGTCCTTCGTTGAAATTTCCTTTATCGGTTACCCGTGACAGCTCCGACACAATCGGCAGTTAACTGCGCTCCTCTCCGTAACTTAAGGGGGAATACGTGCTGCTGGCGACCTCAACGGGCGATTGCGGCTATAATCGAAACGGTAAAAGCAGAGGAGCGCTTGCTCGAGCAAGTGAAACTTACGGCCACGGTAAAAGCGGCGGGATGTGCCGCCAAGTTGAGTCCTAGTGTGCTGGATGCGGTCCTGCGGCGCTTGCCCCGGCAAATCGACGACAATGTACTCGTCGGATTTGAGACCAGCGATGATGCCGGAGTCTACCGGCTAAGCGGTGGACTCGCGCTGGTACAGACGGTGGACTTTTTCACTCCGATTGTCGATGAGCCCTTTTCGTTTGGCCAGATTGCCGCGGCCAATTCACTCAGTGATATTTATGCTATGGGCGGGCGGCCGATTTCGGCGCTCTCGATCGTAGCCTTTCCCGAAAAGGGCGATCTCGAAATTCTCGAACAGATCCTTCGCGGTGGTTTGGCAAAAATGACTGAGGCGGGCTGCACCGTCATCGGCGGTCACTCCATTCGCGATGAGGACATGAAATTCGGTTATGCGGTTACCGGCCTGATTGATCCAACACGCATTTGGCGAAATGTAGGTGCGCAGCCCGGCGACGCTTTGCTGCTCACCAAGCCGCTTGGTGCGGGCGTGATTTCGACTGGCCTGAAGCAAGGACGGATTGCAGAAACTTCAGTGATAGCAGCGACGGCCGCGATGTCACGCTTGAACCGCGACGCCGCCGAAGCGCTGGCCGAAATCGAGGAACGAAGTCCCGGAACGATTCACGCGGTCACCGATGTCACGGGCTTCGCGCTGCTCGGCCACGCGCGTGAGATGGCCGTGGGAAGCGGTGTGTCTCTGGAGATCGATCACGCCGCGATCGAATACTTACCGGGTGCGGTCGCCGCTTCGCGCGAGGGCTTCTATTCGGGCGGACTTAGGAATAATCGGCAGTTCATCGGCGAATGCGTAGCGTTTCAGCCTTCGGTCCCGGAGGAGTTCCAAAATCTCCTTTTTGATCCCCAGACTTCGGGCGGACTCCTCGTGGCCCTCGCAGCAGCGGAGGTCGATGCAGCACTGGGAGCACTGGCCGCTCGCGAAGTGTCCGCCCGCCGCATCGGCCAGGTGCTGTCCAAGCGATCTCCGCTGATGGAGGTCAAGTAGCTTGGCCGCGCCCGGTCTCCGCCGAACTTCTCCCGTCCCCTGATGGATACAATCACTCACGGGATCGTCGGCGCGCTGATCGGCAAGGCGCTTTTCGCCGGCGAACCTTCACGGGCGCCGACTTCCTGGCAGGAGCCGCCCAGGACCGCCAGTCGCGTTGCCATTCTCTGCTGCACGGCGGGGGCGATGTTTCCGGATATCGACGTCTTCGCTGGCCCGCTGGCGCACAATAGTCTCGCGATACTGACCTGGCACCGCAACATTACGCATTCGGTGGTTATGTTGCCGGTATGGGCGGTACTCCTCGCTGGCCTATCGTGGTGGGCGGCGCGCCGCGCGCGATGGCCAGCTCCCGAATTCAGCGATCTAATGGCAATTTACCTGGTGGCGATCGGAAGCCACATCTTTCTGGACGTGATCACGGCATTCGGCACCATGGTGTGGAGTCCAGTGACCCATTCGCGTGTCGCCTGGGATTTGATTTTTATCGTGGATCTCACGTTCACGTCGTTGGCGCTCATGCCGCAACTCGCCGCCTGGGCCTTCCGGCCGCTCAAAGATAGCTGGAAGCGCGCGGTGCCAATGTGGTTGGCGTTTTCGGCGGCAGGTTTTGCGATCGGGCCGCTGGTGCGGCCCATGGATATTCCCTTTCCCACGGGCGCATCCTTTGTCTTGGCAGGGGCTTTGGGCTGTTTTTTTCTGTTGCCGCTGAGGCGCGCAAGCGGTTCGCACGCGGGACGCATGAAATGGTGCCGCATCGGGTTAGCATTGACGGCCGGGTACTTGGGCTTGGCCGCCACAATGCAGCATTTAGCTTTCCAGCATGTCTCCGAATTTGCCACCCAGGCGCGGCTCAATGTTCAGAATATAGCCGCGATACCCCTGCCGCCTTCCCTGGCGCGCTGGGCCGGCCTGATCGAGACTCCGGACGGCATCTATCGCATCCAGTTCGCTCAGTTGGGAGATGAGCCCTTCCACATTGACTTTTTCCCCCAGGCGCCTCAGAACCAATACATCGCCGCCGCGTGCGGATTGAGTGAGGTGCGAACATTTTTGTGGTTTGCACGCTTCCCGCTTTTCAGATTTTTCGAGCGCGATGGCAAGCCAGTGGTGGAGATCAGCGACCTGCGCTTCTACGGAGAACGCCGGCCCGCTTTGCTGCATGGTGATATCGGGCGGCCGCCAAATTTTACCTATGAAGTCGTCTTCGCCCCCGACGGAAGAATCCTCTCTCACGGCCGCTTGCGGGAAGACTGATGCGGGGGGCAGGATCGGCCAGGGCTAACCCCTCCTGATCTCTCGCGATTTCTTTGCCGCGCGCGGGGAATTTCTCGCGCCGGTCAGCTCGTCTCTTTGATTTCTGAATCGGCAGGGAAAATCACGACTTGGCGCATATCGCCTACTCCCTCGCTGGTGGTGCGAACTCCGGGCTGATCCTTGAGGGCTAGATGAATGATGCGGCGTTCACGCGCGGCCATGGGCTGGAAGCGAAAAGGCTCACGCGTCTGGCGAACGCGCTCGGCGGCCACCTCCGCGGAGAGTCGTAATTCGGCGATGCGAGAGGCGCGAAAGTTGCCGCAATCGAAGCACACTCGATTGTGGAGCTGAGGATCGAGCCGCAGCCAGCGCACGGCGATATGCTCAAGAGCCTTGAGCAAATCTCCATTGCGCTCCATCAGCACGGTCTTATCCGGCCCGTCGAAGTGGACTACAACCTCGGCTGTTTCCAGATCTTCGTCCCCCGATTGCGGGGCGATATCCACGTGATAACTCAGGTGGAAACGCGCCAGGCGCAGGATGGTATCCAGGTACCGCCGGAGTTCGCCTGCGGCGGCTTCACGGTCGAGTTGGCCATCACGAACAACACTGGCGGTCATGGCTGGTTCTCCGACCTTCCCGCGGAACTTACTTCGTCAGCGCCGCGCGTGCCATTTGTTTTTTGCTCCGCACAGGAGCCTTCAGCGGCGCACTCCGATTCAGATGCCACTGCTGGATCACAGCCATAATATTTTGCGTGACGATATAAAGAATCAGGCCGCTGGAAACCGGAATGATGAAAAACATGCCCGTGAACATGATGGGCATCAGCGTCATCATGCGTTGCTGGGCCGGGTCGGTGACGGTCATGGGCGTCATCTTTTGCGCCGCGTACATCAGCAAAGCCATGGTGATGGTCAGGATGAAGTACGGGTCGCGGCCGGAAAGATCGTGAAACCAGCCGAACCACGGTGCGTGGCGCAATTCAATGGTCACATTCAGCATTCGATAAAGGCCAAACCAGATGGGCATCTGGATCACTTGCGGCAGGCAGCTGCCCATGGGATTGACGCCCTCGCGGCTGTACACCGCCATGACTTCCTTGTTCATCTCCTGCTTGCGCGGATCGCGCATGGAATATTTCTTGTAGCGGTCCTGAATGGAACGGATTTCCGGCGCCACCTTCTGCATCTTCTGCATGGACCGCCAGCTCTTCACTTTGAGCGGGTAAAGCAGCATGTTGATGGCGATGGTCATGAGCACGATGGCCCAGCCATAGTTGGGAATGTAGTGGTAGATCCAGCGCAGGCTGTAGAAGAGCGGTTCGGCCACGAAACCAAACCAGCCGAATTGCACCAGCCCATTCAGCGGCGGACGAACGGATTTCAGAAGGTCGATGTCTTTCGGGCCCACATAAAGCCGCAGCACAAGCGGTCCCGGCGTGGTCGATCCGACGGCCATTTCCGGCAGAATTTCCTGCTGTGTCTTCCCATCGCTCTGGATTGTGTGCGTGGTCTGCCGCGCCGAAAGCGTCAGGTCGTCAGGGACGGCCTGGCCCGGAGGCGGCTCGGGCGGGAGAAACGCGGCAGCGAAGTACAGATCCTCGATGCCCACAGCGTCGAAGGTTCCGGGCACTTCGGCCGGGATATTGCGCTGGTTTGGCGCGCCGATGTTCTTGGTTGTGATTGTGCTGACGCTGCCGGCGCGGCCATCGAAGACGAGCGTTTGCAGCGCGGCACGAAATGCGGTCACGTCGCCAAAACCGCCGCGCCAGGCGACACTGTAGCTGGCCGGGCTTCCGTTTTGCCGCACTGAAGTTTCCAGCCCGATGATGTAGCTGCGATCGAACTTCAGCGTTTTTGTGACGCCGAGTCGGCCATCACTCCAGTGGAATTCAATCTGGGCGGGAGCCGTGATCGTGCGATCCGTATTTTCGGCGCCGCGGTCGGAAGAAGCCTTGACCACGTAAAGGGCCTGATTGGCAGCGCTCGCGAGTTGCGGGTCCGCAAGCTGCAAAGAAAGCGGCCAGCCATCAGTCTGGCGCGCCAGATCCGCATTGACCAAATCCAGCGTGCGCGGCGGATTGCCTTCATCGGTATATTTCTTGAGCTGCCAACTGCGCACCACGGCGCCGCGATTCGAGAGCTCCACGCGATACAGATCGCTCTCGATGACGACATTCTTTTCGCCACTGGCTGACGCAGGCGCAGCAGACGTCGCGCCGGTCGAGCTTGCCACGACCGGCTGGTTGGGTTGAGCAATCGGGGCTGCAGCGCTGCTCGGCGCAGCAGGAGCGTGCTGCGCGGCTGCGGTTCCCGGCGGCGGTTGCGGCTTCGGCGGATTCAGGAAATACCAGCCGACCATCACCAGCAGCGCAAGAGCGAATGCCAGTGCGACCCGGGCTTGGTCCGAAATCTCCCTCACCGCCGCACCTCGCTACGCGCCCCATTTCCGGCCCCATCGCCCACCCCATTACGCAAAAGTTCGGCCATATCCGAAAGGAGATCCGGAACCGGATCGACACCGCCTTGCGTGAAAGGACGGCAGCGCCATAACCGCGCCAGCGCAAGGCGTGCACCTTGCTTGGCGCCGTGACGCGCGATCGCCTCGGCGGCGTATCGCGAACAGGAAGGATAGAACTTGCAACCCAAAGGCATCAGTGGAGCGAAAACCGCCTGATAAAAACGGATCGCAGCAATCAGCAGCCAGATCGCCCCGCGGCTCGCCGCAGTCGCCTTTGGCGGAGCCACTTTCAGCACGGGCACTTTCACCGGCGAAGGCTCCGCAGCAGCGCGAGCAACTCCTCCTCCATCGCTGCAAAAGCAGTCCGCCTCATGGAACTGCGCGGATGTATCACGATGTCCCATCCAGGGGAAATCTCCGAATTATTGCGCCGAAGAATTTCTCGAATGCGGCGGCGGATCCGATTGCGGAGCACCGCGCCTCCCAGAGCTTTCTTGACGCTGATGCCGAAACGGCTTCGCGGTCCGCCATTGGCGCGATAAAAAACCACGAACTGCGCCGAGGATTTCCGCCCGCCGCCGCGATAGACGGCCTCGAATTCGGCGCGGCGTACCAGACGCGCGGCGCGAGAAAACGCCTGCGGCGCACCCGCGGAAGTTTTAAATGGGCGTGAGGCGATGACGACCCTTCTTACGGCGCGCTGCCAGGACTTTGCGGCCCCCTTTGGTTTTCATTCGGGCGCGGAAGCCATGGGTTTTATGGCGCCGGCGCACTTTGGGTTGAAAGGTGCGTTTGGGCAACGATGCTCCTCACAGCAGGCCCCGATTCCTACCCGAACGCGCCATGCAAGGGGCTGCGGTCGCTGCGTCCGTCACAGCGGACCAGCAAAACATTTAGTGTAAGCGAGCCTCTAGGGCCGGTCAAGGCAGCTGGGGGGTGTTATACGAGCGCGCCAAAAGTACCCCACCAACAGGTTATTGGGATATCGTAGTGATCGCGAGAGGAATGACCATGCCCACAAAAAGAACCTCGATGCAGAGAAAGGCGATTCGAACACGGAAATTAAAGTCGGCTGGCAGGAAAGCAAAACAGAAGAAAGGGAGAGCCGTCGCTAGGAAGGCAGCCGCCGCGACAAAGCTTCAGGCAGCCCCGACAGGAGCGTAGCTGCTTTACCCCACTTGCGGAAAATCCGCAGGCTCAGTGCGAGGCGCTAGATTTATCAATTTGATAAAACATTCATGATTGGAGAGAGACCGAAGGGAATCCTAACAGCTATCCGAGACCAGATAAAAGGTCGCTGGATGGAAACAACCAGAGGACCTCGTCACTGCGGAGGTATT
>QHYR01000338.1 GCA_003223315.1 Acidobacteriota bacterium
GATTCAGTCCCTCGAGCACTCCCGGAAGGCTTCCCCCACTCTTCAAGTCGATGATGGGGTATTCCGTGGGATCGAAAATATCACCGGTGCTGATCACATCGGAATGCCGGAAAAATACGATGCTGTTCCCGTCGGTGGTTCCCGGTTGATGAAAGATCTGGATCCCTTCCCCATTGAAATAGAGGTTCTTCTCGGGTACCGAATACGTGTCGTTCGGCCAGGCCTTTTCCGGCGTCGGAGCAGTCTGCCCGGTCGGTGCACTCATCCGGTCCAGAACCGTGTTAAACGCCACAATCATGACGCTGGCTTGCGAGGCTCGGTTGATGGCTAAGGGCCGGCCCGTCTTGGCCAAGTTCTCGTTACCGCCTACATGATCGCTTTTATAATCGGTGTTAATGATGTAGGTGAGCGGGCCTTTGGATAACGGCCGGATCGCCGCCAGCACCTTATCGCTCATTGTTGCCAGACCGGTGTCCACCAGCAGGATCCCGTCCCTTCCTGCTTGCACCGTGATATTGCCGCCGGCGCCGGCAAGCATGCTGATGTTGCCTTGCACGGGCAGAACTTCGAGATCTCCGCTCTTGGGCTTCTGATCTTCTTTAGTAGTATCGGGCCCATTCGTATTCGGAGCGGCGTTCTGAGCGCCGCGGTTTTGAGCCGCCTGCGGGTAGACCAACTGCGTTGATCCTACTGCTCCAAGGAAAAGCAGTGTGGCCAGGATGCACATCGGCCGCGGCCTTGATGAAAGAACACCCATGTTCCTTCTCAATATCTGCCAACGTAACAGCGTAATTTCCGCCAGGAGAAGCGGCTTTTCTGACGGCATGATCTACTCCGTGCGAATCGAATGTCAAGATGATAGATTCCGGCCACGACAATTTCTCCCCGCAAAGAGACTTTCCGCGGCGTTGACAATTGCCGCGGGTGCCCGCGCCAAGAGAGAGCACGGAGAAGCGGTGCCCGCATTGGCAATCGCAAGAGCGTTTGCTAGCATAGACGAAATCCGGGAAATCCTTTGCGGCGCCGAAGCGAATCGGTTGCGTTTGCTGCGAGCTGCTTTGGCGCAAAGGTGCTCGGCCTGCACTGTGGGCGGCTAGCTCAGTTGGAAGAGCGCCTCGTTCGCAACGAGGAGGCCGGGGGTTCGAGTCCCCTGCCGTCCACCAAAACTCCCAATAAAAACGAGCTTTTTTGAATAACTGGCTGCCGCCAGTGTCTTTTGGTTTACCGCCGGTTTACCTGAAACTCCCCAGATGAAATATTTGCCGAAGTGTCCGCCTTACTTTAAGCCAGCTGATCGATACTCCGACACAGGAGGTAAACAAACAAAAATGAACGAGCAAATTTCTCCCTCGAATGTATTGCCTGTGCGGTCGGACCTATTGGCGCCCACCATGGCTGCGCAATTTTGAATACGACGCCATCGACTCTGGCGGTCTGGCGCTGCACAAAACGTTATCCACTCAAATTTGGTGAAGGTGGGTCGGAGAAATAAACTGTCTGCTGGGCATCGTTATAAATGTTGGTAATGTTGCCGAACGCGTCGTAGGTGTAGGTCAGATTCTGCAAGCCGCACGGCACACCTGTCGGCGGAGCGGGCGGAGCGGCAAAGAGTGGCGGCGACGGATCTTCGAGACGCCTATTCCACGACAAAGCGCGTTATACGGCCGGGCTGATTCTTTCCGAGTACACCGTTTTTCGGAAGTTGGCCCTCGCCACAATTTTCAGGAGCGCCATCAAAGGCGCGATTGCCCGGCGATTCCCACTCGTTTTACGGTGCGCTTCACCTTCATGCTGCGGAGGTCTTGCTTAGCGCCGGATCGGCAGCATTGTGTGTCGACGCCACAGATGAGAACAGTGGTATAAGCCCCTCGACCAATGTGGGGTGAGTCAAGACGGCGTCGCGCAGCGCGGTATAGGGGAGTCCTCCCAGCATAGCGATTTGAATGGAAGACATGACCTCGCCAGCCCCAACACCGAAGGCAGTAAAACCGAGGATGCGATCGCCGTCGGCCTCCACCAGGGCCTTGAGAAAGCCGCGCGTTTCCGAAAGCGTGTGCGCACGCAGTACTGCTTCCATTGGAACCTTGAACAACCGGTACGAAATCTTCCGCTCTTCGGCTTCGTTCTCACTTAGTCCCACGCGAGCCAATTCCGGATCCGTGAATAGGCAGTACAGAACTTGTCTGCCGGTAGTTGTGTGATTAACACCATTAAGGTTGTCATGCACCACACGGAAATCGTCAATGCTGATGTGCGTGAACTGCGGGCTGCCCGCAACCTCGCCGATCGCCCATACGCCGGGTGCGGTCGTCTGAAGCTGATCGTTGACCTTGATGTATCCGCGGTCGGTTAATTCGACGCAGGCCAACTCCAGCCCGAGTCCCTCGGTATTCGGAGTGCGGCCTGCCGCGACCAACACATGACTGCCCTCCAGAACCTTCTCGTTTCCATTTTGCTCGACGACGATACTTACCGAGTCTCCGGATTTACCCGATACGCGCTTAACGCCCGCCTGCAGAAGAATGTCGATGCCCTCGTCCTCAAGCAGACTGCGAAGAGCCTCACACACGTCTTCGTCTTCTCGAGACATCAATCGCTTATTGCGAGCGATCACCGACACTTTGCTGCCGAATCGGCGCATCGCCTGGGAGAACTCTACTCCGACGTAGCCGCCGCCGATCACAAGTAGGTGTCGATCCGGTAAAAGGCATCGACAAACTCCGTATGATCTTGTGCCGTGAATCTGAACGGCCCGCCCTTGCTGTGAAATTCGACAACTAGCACACCGTCAGCATCCCGCGTCAGCTTCAGGCTGCGATAGGCAGCAAAGTAGTCATCTTGAAGTTGCATAGGATTCTCCTCTCTGTGTTGCCCTGACTGCGTTCACCCGAAT
>QHYR01000071.1 GCA_003223315.1 Acidobacteriota bacterium
ATGATGCTCATACTGCCCCACATGGAACGCAAATCCCACGTCCCTGCCTGCAAAGCCAGCAGGTTTAGTGCCGATACAGCTACGTTCGCAACCATACGGTTTGCTCCTTTTTCATTCGCACACTTTCGGCCGGAGTCTTCTCACGAGCCGACCCCGGCCGGATACCTTTTCGGGGGCCTATTTCTACCCACCTAACGATTAGCCACCGAGGACAAACGAGACGGTGATGGTCGTGTCCACTTCCACTGGCTCTCCATTTAGTTGGGTCGGCTGATAGCGCCAGTTCTTGACGGCATCCAACGCCGATTGAACCAGAAGCGGGTGGCCTGAAATGACCTGCAATTCGCCCACACGCCCATCCTTATCGATGATCGCGTGGAGAACCACGTTGCCCTGAATGCGGGCCTGCCGCGCCAGCGGCGGGTAAACTGGCTGTGGTTGGGCCAGAAGTTTCGCGGCTACAACCTGTCCGCCGAGCTTAATCCGCGTCTGCTTTGGAGGAGGCGGGGCTGCGACTGCAGGTCCTGCGCCCAGTCCGCCGAGCAAGCCCTGATCCACGCCACCCAGCACGCCACCGCCGGTGATCGGCGCCTCCGGAGGCAACTCGGCTTCCTTAAAGACCGTAATCTGCTTCGGAATCGCTCGCGGCTGCACCAGCTTTCCTTGCTGGATGAGCCGAGCCACCGGCTTTATGATCTTCGGAGCCTCGGCCGGAGGAGGAGGCGGAGGTGGCGGAGGCGGCGGCGCAATCAGCAGCGTCGCCATCATTGCCTTCGGCAAAGCCTGGGTATAGATCAGAGGGATCAAAATTAGGACCAGCAGCACGCAGACCTGAAAAACTGTGGAGAGAATGATCGCCCATCCGGTATTCGTCTTTTTTCTTACTACGCTCGATTCCACAAGTTCATCAAACATATTACCTCCTGCCGGCTGGAGCCAAGCGGCCCTGCGCCTCTCCTGTTCGAGTTTTTGAACCGGCTGTTGTCCCGGAAACAGGCACTGCGCCCTGACCTTTCCAGTAGTTCCAGGCGACCACCAGTGGAGCAGCAATGCCGAAACTTGAATACGTTCCTACCAAAATTCCAACGACCAGTGCAAATGAAAAACTGCGCAGCACCTGGCCGCCCATTAAAAAAAGTACCAGGACTGTCAGGAAGGTCAGTCCGCTCGTTAATATCGTCCTTGACAGCGTTTGATTGATGGAGCGATTGACGATCGCCTTGAACGGCTCACGGCGCATCAGCCGCAGGTTCTCCCGGATGCGGTCAAAAATGACGATGGTGTCATTCATCGAGTAACCCACGAGCGTTAGAAGCGCGGCAATCACGGTCAAAGAAATCTCAAAATGTAAAAGCGAAAACAATCCTAACGTAATAAGTACATCATGGAAGACGGCTAGAACAGCCGCGGCACCGTACACCAATTCGAACCGAAGTGCAATATAAACTAGCATTCCCGCCAGGGCGTAAAGGGTGACGAAGACGGCCTGGCGGCGCAGATCGGCACCGACCTTAGGCCCCACGATCTCCACATTCACGACTGCGAAAGGGCCGGCATAGAACGAATCGCGAAGAGCAGAAAGAACCGGCGGCGTCGCGCCAGCTTCTCGAAGATTATCGAGATTCGAGACCACTCCTCGGGCCTGCCGGTCGCGGTAATCGGTCAACTGCTTCGCCAATTGCTGATACCGCGTGGCGCCCGCGGTACCCAGAGAAAGCGGATCTTTGCGGGTTAGGACTTCAGCGATTGTGTCTGGCGAGGAATCGTTAACGTCCGCCTTGCCTGCTTCGCCGGAACCCAGAGTTGCGTGCAGAGCGTTGAGGATGGCGCCTTTGCCTGCATCGAGTGCTTCGTTACCTTGTCCGCGCTGCGGTAGATAGATGACCACCTCATTCGCGTTGGGGGTGGCAATATCGGAGATCTGCTGGATCACGCTATCACCCAGCCCCTGCTGCACCAGTCCTTGCCGCAATTTGTCAACTGGGGGTGTGCTGGCGAATCGCACATAGACCAGGGTTCCGCCTTTGAAATCAATCCCGTAATCCAGGCTGCCTTTGTGAATCCATGACGCGGCGCCGATGAGGAGCAGCGTCAAAGACAGGCCGACGAAATACTTCGCCTTGCCCATCCAATCCAAATTGACGTCGTGACGAAAAAACTCCATCCCGAATTTGGTCCCTTCAATTAGACACCGCACGGGCCGAGTTAGTGCCCGAAAACGGCTTTAGATACTGAGGGCCGCCTGGCGCTGCAGCTTCGCTAGGTGCCACTCAAAAATCACGCGCGATACATAAACCGCAGTAAACAGGTTCGCGATCAAACCAATGGTAAGGGTAATGGCAAAGCCCCGCACCGGCCCGGTCCCGAATATGAACAGGAAAAAGGCCGAAACGACGGTGGTTACGTGCGTGTCTATGATCGTCCGAAAGGCCCGCTTAAAACCCAGATCCACCGCCGACGCCGCAGCCTTCCCGGCGCGCAATTCCTCTCGGATGCGTTCGAAGATCAGCACGTTGGAATCGACGCCCATGCCGATGGTCAGAATTACGCCGGCAATCCCCGGCAACGTAAGCACGGCGCCGAAATAGGCCAGCGCCGCCAGCAAGATCACCAGGTTCAGCAGCAGCGCGATCACCGCATTCACGCCGGAAATCCGGTAATAGAACACCATAAAGATGAGCACCACCAGAAGGCTAATAATCGAAGCCTGCACTCCGTGGCGGATCGAATCCGCTCCGAGAGACGGTCCCACCGTGCGTTCCTCTAAATATCGAATCGATGCGGGAAGTGCTCCGGCGCGCAGCACCAGCGCCAAATCATTGGCCTCCTGCTGGCCGAAGCGGCCGGTAATGCGTCCGGAGTCTTCGATGCGGCTCTGAATAACCGGCGCCGATTCCACTTTGCGGTCCAAAACGATGGCCATCGGGCGGCCGACGTTCTGCTCGGTGAAAGGACCGAACCGGCGCGCGGCATCCGTCGAGAGCGTGAAATTCACTTCATAGGATCCCGGATTATCCGTGCTGGGTATCGCCGTCGCGTTGCGCAGATCGCGGCCCGTGATGATCGGCGCACGGTCCGCCAGATACCAGCTTCCCTGGCCGGAGGCGTCAACCGTCTTCGACGGCAGCAGTTCCGTGCCGGGAGGCAAAATGCCCCCATGCGCGGCCATAGCCGCCGCTTCGGAAGGATATGGATTGGCGTCTTCTACTCTGCGCAACTCCAGCTGCCCACCCGCTTGAATGACGGACTTGGCGCGATTCGGATCGCCCTCGCCGGGCAATTCCACGATCATTTCGTTAGCGCCCTGCCCGTATGGCGCGACGACCGGCTCCGTCAAACCCAGCGCATCGATGCGGCGCCGGATGGTGTCTTCGGATTGGGACAAGGTCTGCGCCTGAATGGCGCCTACGGTCGAAGGCTTCAACGTGAGCAGATAGCCGGATTGCTCGCCGGGAGCCGGCGCCAGATCCCATTCCGGGAAATTAGAACTCACCAGGTCGCGGAATGCCGCAGTCGAGTCAGGGGCGAGATTGTGAACCAGGATCTGCGTATCGCCTGCCTTGCGCAGATCATCGTAACGGATGTTCTTATCGCGCAGTTGGGTGCCCAGATGGTCGATAATTTGATCGGTTTGCAGGCTGACCGCTTCGTTCACCTGCACCTGCAATATGAGATGGGTGCCGCCCTGCAGATCTAAGCCGAGCTTGATCCGCTTGGAGAAATTATCGCGAAGCTGCGCCAGTGAGGTGGGAAACGCGGGCAATCCCACTAAGCCAAAAATGCACAACAAAATGACGAGCGTGATGAAGACTGCTTTCCATCTGAGATTGGAATCCATTGTTTCTTTTCATCCGCGCGAACATCCGGAGAATTCCAGTTGTTCTCGCTCCCGAGTCGTTTAAGCTTCCTTACCTTCCGCCTGAATCCCCGCCACCGCGGAGCGGGCCACTCTCACTTTCACCTGGTCGGCGATGCGCAGTTGTACCGCATCACCGTCTAACGCCACGATCGTTCCGTATAAGCCGCCGGTGGTCACCACCTTATCCCCGGTTTTGAGCGCACTCAACATGGTCTGTGTCTTCTTCTGCCGCCGCTGCGCGGGGAGGATGAGCAGCACGTAGAAAATTACCATAATGATCGCCAGAGGCAAAAAAGCGATCAGGCCGTTTCCTGCTGGACTTTGGGCGGCGAAGAGAATTGCCGAGGCCGCGCCACTGAACATCATTGCTGCTTCCGCTCCCGGTAATTTCCCTAATTATTGCAGGATCACGCGCAGAAAGGAAATCCTGCCGCTATTTTCCCACGGCAGGACCGAGCGCCTCTCCGTCTTGCGCGCGAAACTTCAGGGAACGAGAGGACCGCTACTCCGCTACGGATGACCCGCTTCCAGACGCGCCTGAAGCTCAGACGAAAACCGCGAGAGGTTCCCAAGCGCGATAGCCTCGCGGATTGCCCTCATGATGTCAAGAAAAAAGTAAAGATTGTGGTGGGTGTTCAAGATGGCGCCCAGGATTTCATTGGCCCGAAACAGATGACAGAGATAGGCGCGCGAATAGCGGCGGCAAACCATGCAGGCGCAGGTTTCGTCGATGGGGCGCGGATCGTCGATGAATTCGGCATTCTTGATATGCAGCGGCCCCCGGCGCGTGTAGAGATAGCCGTTTCGCGCGTTGCGCGTCGGCAGCACGCAATCCATCATGTCGATGCCGCAGCGAACGTAATCCAAAAGCTGTTCGGGTTTGCCCACGCCCATCAAATATCGCGGCCGGTCCGGCGGCAAGCAGGACGCCGTCTCCCCGGCAATCTCGCAGGAGAGTTCGTGAGGCTCCCCCACGGCCAGCCCGCCGATGGCATAACCGGGAAAATCGAGCGCGACGAGTTCCGCCGCGTTTTCACGGCGCAGGTCTTGGAATGTCCCGCCCTGCACAATCGCAAAGAAAACCTGCTGTGGATTCGTGTCGCTCGGCGCTCCCGTCTCGATCTCTCTTTTCGATCGTCTCGCCCACGCCAGCGTGCGCTGGGCCGCGGAAGCGGCACGGTCGCGCGTGCCCGGATACTCGATGCACTCATCGAGCACCATGCCGATATCCGAGCCGAGCGCGCGTTGCACTTCGATCGCTTTCTCCGCCGTAAGCATGTGCTCGGTGCCATCGAGATGAGAGCGGAAGCGGACGCCTTCATCGCTGATCTTTCGCAAATCCGCGAGGCTAAAGACTTGATAGCCTCCCGAATCGGTCAAAATCCCGCCCTGCCACGCCATGAACCGGTGCAACCCGCCCATGCGGCGAATCAGCTCGTGCCCGGGGCGTAAATAGAGATGGTAGGTATTCGCAAGCAGCAAAGTGACGTGCAATTCTTCGAGCGCTTCTTGGGTCATGGCCTTTACGGTGCCGGCCGTGCCCACGGGCATGAACGCGGGCGTTTCAATTGTCCCGTGCGGGGTCATCAAGCGCCCTAGGCGGCCGCCCGAAGGATCAACCTTCACGACTTTAAACTGAAGCGTCATCATATCCGCAGTCTAACAGCCCCTCCGGCTCGTTCCGAAGTCGGTGCAGGTTCCAGACAGCCGGTGTGGCAATAACCGGCGTCGGCACCAATGTACTAAGGTTGACAACACGGCACTCCACTCACCCTCGGTCCTTTCGTTTTTCCTTATAATGTCGTGATGCTCGCATAGCGAGCTCACAGGTACCGGATGACTTCCTCTTCGCCCCCGAAACCTCACTGGCAAGCGCTGTTCTCGAATCGGGGCTTCCCTTTCTTCTTCACCGCCATGTTCGTGTCTCTATTCGGTACAGGCATGAACTTCGCCGGCGTCACAGTTTATGTTTTGGCCAAAACCCATTCGACCGTCCAAGTCAGCTTCACGGTGATTTTGCTGACGCTGCCTCGCTTGCTCGTTCCTCCGCTGGGGGGCGTGCTGACCGATCGCGTGGATCGCCGTTACCTTTCTATCATCCTGGATCTGGGCCGCGCGGCGATCGTGATCTCCGCCGCTCTGCTGGCTTGGCGAGGCAGGCTCGACCTCTGGCAACTCTACGGCATGGTTTTGCTCCTCGGCGTGGGATTCGCAATCTATTGGTCCTCCAGCCTTGCTTTGCTGCAGGAAGTGATTCCTGCCACGCAGTTGGTCAGCGCCAATTCCGCTGTTCTGATTGCGGTGCAGGGCGGAATGCTGGCGGCCGGCGGCTTGGTGGGCTTCGTCTATGAGCGCACCGGCCTGGCCGGAATTCTGGCCATCGACGGTGCGACCTATGTCTTATCGGCACTCTGTCTTTATTTGTTGCGGCGGGGGTATTTCCCGCCCCAGGTTGCGCCCTCGCCGGCTCTCTTCGGCAGCGCCGATTTTGGCGCGCGTCATGCGGCGCGCGAGCCGGGTGTCCTGGCTGACCTTCACGAAGGATTAAACTACCTGCGCACCCAGCCCGCCGTGCTCGCTCTCGGGCTGACTTATGCGTGCATGATGGCGGGCGTAATCAGCGCCAATGTACTCGTCGTGGCGCTGGCGAATAATCTGCTGCACGTGGGGGCGCGCGGTTACGGCTTCATTGAGTCCGGTTGGGCATTGGGCGCCGTGATCGGTGGGTTTGCGGCTGCTCCGCTTTCGCGGCAACGCCCCGTTCAAGTGCTCGTCACTGCTTTATTCTTGCTCGCGCTCGGCCACGCGGTATTTCCTTACGCCGGTTTTCTGGCCGTGGCCATCCTGATGAACGCAGTTTTCGGCGCATGCCGCGCCATTGGCGCAGTGCTCACCCAATCGTCAATTCTGGCTTCGGTGCCCAACCGATTGATGGGCCGCACGCAGTCCGCGTTTGCCTTTATGGCTACGGTCCTCCAAGTGGTGATGAGTTTCATGTTGGGCTGGCTGGCCGAGCACGCCGGCCTGCAACTCGCCTTTCTTCTCCTCGGCGCGATTTACGGAGCGGCGCTTGTCGCCGCGTTACGCGTGCGGACATTGAGCGCGGTTCCGGTGACCGAACCCACCGCAGCTTGACTTGCTATGACGGAGATTTCTCAGAGAACTAGAGGTATTCCCGCGAAGAGCCTTCCAGAAACGCCCGCAACTTCCGCGAACGCGAAGGATGTCGCAGCTTGCGCAAGGCTTTGGCTTCGATCTGGCGGATGCGTTCGCGGGTGACGGCGAACGACTGCCCGACTTCCTCCAGCGTGTGTTCGGAGCCGTCGTCGAGGCCGAAGCGCATCTTGATTACTTTTTCTTCGCGCGGCGTGAGCGTCTTCAGGACCGACGCAGTCTGTTCCTTCAGGTTCAGATTGATCACCGCATCGGAGGGCGAAACCACAGCCTTGTCTTCGATGAAATCGCCCAGATGCGAATCTTCCTCTTCTCCGATGGGAGTCTCCAGCGAGATGGGCTCCTGTGCGATCTTCAGAATCTTGCGCACTTTGGCCACGGGAATGTCCATGCGCTTGGCAATCTCTTCCGAGGTAGGCTCGCGGCCAAGCTCCTGCACCAGTTGGCGCTGCGTGCGGATGAGCTTATTGATGGTCTCGATCATGTGCACGGGAATGCGGATGGTGCGCGCCTGGTCGGCGATGGCGCGCGTGATGGCCTGGCGAATCCACCACGTGGCGTAGGTGGAGAACTTATAGCCGCGGCGCCACTCAAATTTATCCACCGCCTTCATCAGGCCGATGTTGCCTTCCTGAATCAAATCCAGGAATTGCAGGCCCCGGTTGGTGTATTTCTTGGCGATGGAGACGACCAGCCGGAGGTTGGCCTCGATGAGTTCCTTCTTGGCCTGCTCGGCCTCCATTTCGCCGCGAACAATAATCTGCAGCGTGCGCTTAAGTTCGGTAAGTCCGACTTCGCTGGCCTCGGAAATCTCCTTCAGCTCGGTCCGGCGCGTCCGCAGTTCCCGGCGCGCTTCGGCCGCCGTATCCCCTTTGGAAACGTCGGCCCGCCGCTCCAGCTTGCCTGCCTCGCGCTCGAGCGACTGCAGCCGCTCCACCGTGTGCCGCATTTTGTCGATCAAGCGTTTGCGCTCGAAAGGATTGAATTCGATCGAGCGCGCCAGTTGGGACATCTCGATGCGCGTGCGTGAGATGGCGTATCGCCCGTGCAGATAGGAACGCTTCTTGGCCTTGGGAATTCGCTCCAGCTTGGCCGCTTGTTTCAGCGCGAGATCGTAGAGGCTGGCGATCTTGTCGAGAATCTTGAGCGTTTGCCGCGTCTTATTCTCAATCTTCTCTTCGGTCAGTTCCTCGTCGTCAAACTGGACAATTTCCTTGATCGAGCGCGTGCCGTTGCGCAGATCATCGGCGATGGCAATCAGTTCCTTGATGACGATCGGCGAGCGCGTGATGGTCTTCAGAACCAGAAGCTGCCCTCGCTCGATGCGCTTGGCAATGGCCACTTCGCCTTCGCGCGTCAGCAGCGGAACCGTGCCCATCTCCCGGAGATACATGCGCACCGGGTCGTTGGTTTTTTCCAGGAGTCCGGGTGTCAGATCAAGTTCGACCTCTTCGCCCCCGGCGGCTTCCTCTTTGATTTCCCCTTCGATCGGCTCGGCGACCTCTAAGGCCGCGCGCGCGGCTTTGGCCGCGGCGACATCTTCGTAGATATCGATACCGTATCGCTCAAAAGTGGAAAGCAGATCGTCAATTTCTTCCGAAGAGTGAACTTCTGCAGGCAGGATATCGTTGACTTCGTCGTACAACAGGTAGCCGCGCTCTTTGCCCATATTGATGAGCTGGCGTACCTGGTCGTATTTTTCTTCTAGCGCCAGAGCCAAGAGATTCCTCCCTGCGTCGACAAAACGTCAGGCTCAGAACCGTCCATCAGCGCCACGCGCCCACTCAAGGTCCAATGAAAATAAAGACAAATGTTGGATGCTCGCTTGTGAGGCAAAACGCACGCTTTGTTGCTTCTGCCGCCCGTTTCCCGCTTTCGGGGGGCCTGCACCGGACACCTATTTGGATGCACAGCGTACCGTACCCGTTACCTGTTAAACCGTATCACGTTACACACCATAAATCGCGGCGTCAACTGGACTCATTGTACAAAACTGCAAGGTGATCCGCTGGCGCATTCCGCGTCACTGCGACATGCTCGCCAGGCGCCGCCGCAATTCTAATTTCCGCGCCTGCAACGCGCGCAATTCCTCCGCATCCTCTCCAGAACGTGATCCCGCGCACGCTTCGATCTGCCGCTGCACCGCAGCCAACTCTTCCTCTGATTTACGCCGCCGCAGCACCTCCAGACAACTCTCCGCCTCTTCCCAACTCGCTTCCGCCGCGCTCTCGAACGCGATTTCGAAGAGCAGCCGCCGGTCGTATTCCTCGAGTTTCGGCGCGACGATCGTCGCGTCCGGCGGCGCGCCTGCGGCGCAACTCTCGAGCAGCACGCCAAGAATTTTCTCCGTCTCCAATCCCAGATGAAGTTGATGGGCACGAATTTCTTCGCCCAACCGCTCGCGAAAATCATTCCCTTCCAGCAGCATCTGCACCAAGCGACGCTCCGCAGGCGTGGCCCCCCGGCCCGCGAGCGCCGGCTGCGTCTTTATCTCACTGCGGCGTTCCGCCGCGGCTCGCCTCAGGGCCTCCCGCAATACCGGTTCGTCCACCCGTAACTGCTGCGCCATACGCGACGCCCATTCCGAGCGCAACAAGGCGTTCGGAATTCGCCTCACGAAGGGCATGAGAAAATTCATCGCCCGGAGCTTCTGCTCGGCGTTCGCAAGGCCGAACTGGCGCGCCCGGCCGATCAGGTAGTCAAGATACGCGGGCGCGCCTTCGAGCAGTTTGCGATAGGCGGCTGCGCCTTCGCTGCGGATAAACGTATCGGGGTCCTTGCCGCCAGGCAGCGCCAAAACCCGCACGTCGCAGTTGTGCTCCAGCAAAATCGCAAGCGAACGTTCGGTGGCCGCCTGGCCCGCCGTGTCGGGATCGTAGTTCACAATAATGCGGCGCGTGAAGCGGCTGAGCAGCTTCACCTGCGTTTCCGTGAGGCTCGTACCGCAGCTCGCCACGACGTTGCTGATCCCCGCCCGCGCCACCGCGATCGCATCCATGTAACCCTCGACGAGAATCGCCGCATCTGCCGCGCGAATGGATTCCTTGGCACGATCCAGGTGATAAAGCACGCTGCTCTTGACGTAGATCGGCGTCTCCGGCGAGTTCAAATACTTGGGCAGATCGTCCCCCAGGGCGCGCCCGCCGAAAGCGACCACTTTGCCGGACTCATTGGAGATCGGGAAGATAATGCGCCGGCGGAAACGGTCGTAGGGGCGCCCGTTTGCATCGCGGCTGGCCAGTCCGGCCAGCTCCACTAGCTTCTCCGGATATTTCGTCTTGAGGTGCCGCAGGAGCGCATCGCCTCCCGAAGGCGCGTAGCCCAATTCAAAGCGCGCAATCGCTTCGGCGTCCAAACCGCGATCCGCGAGGTAGCCCCGCGCCGCTTTGCCTTCCGGCGTACTTTCCAGCTGTCGCGCAAAAAACGCCGCTGCCTCGCGATGCAACTCAACCAGTGCGGTCCGCTGCTGCTGTTCGCGCCGCTCTTCCGGCGAGAGTTCCCGTGATTTGGGAAGGGCGATGCCGCATTTGTCTGCGACCGTGCGCACCGCCTCCATAAAATCGCACTTGTCCATCTCCATGACAAATTTGAAGACGTCTCCGCCCGCGCCGCAGCCGAAACAGTGATAGATCTGCTTCACCGGATGCACGGCAAACGACGGCGTTTTTTCCGAATGAAATGGGCAGAGTCCCGTGAAGTTTTGCCCGTTTTTCCTCAGGCGCACATATTCGCCCAACACGCGGACGATATCCGCCTGCTGCTTGACGCGATCGGCAAGTGAACCCGCTTCCGCCATTCTGTCGCTTTCGTCTTCGTTAGTCTAAAACACAGCCGCGCCGCCCTAATCAGCCTCGCAACTCCACCACCGTCACCGCCGTCCCGCCGCGCTCCTGCGCCTCGGCATGAAGGCTTTCGACCAGCGGATGCGTCGAAAGGAATTCGGCCAAGCCGCGCCGCAATGCGCCGGTGCCATGGCCGTGAATCACGCGGACCTGAGGCTTGCCGGCCAGCGCGGCGCCATCGATGAATTTGTCCACCCGCCGCGCGGCCTCTTCGACCGTGCAGCCAATCACGTTGATCTCATCGCCCGCGGTGCTGGTGTCGCGATCTGCGGGAGCCGCATGCACGGTGACGCCACTGCGTGATTCGCTCGGCAGTTTCGCCCGGGCGCTTTCGTCGGAACGCGCGCCCGCGCTGCGCTTGGCATCCTCTTCGCTTACCACTCCGGTGATCTCTGATAATGGTATTTTCATCCGCAAGGGGCCCGCTTCGATCTCTGCGCTGGCGCCGTCTCGCCGCCGCAGCAAAACAGCCGACGGCAGCCCTCGCACGCGCACGCGAATGCCCGCGACGAGTTCCTCGGGCGAAGGCGGACGCGCGGTATCGGCGGCGATGCCCTGGTCCGCCTGCGATTCCGAGAGATGCGCGACCACGGCCGCATCCGCTTCGCTGCGCGCCTCCGCCCGAGCCTGCGATAATTTACGCCTCGACTGCTTCTCAAGCTGCGCCCGCAGCTCCCGATCCTTTACCGCCTCGATGGCTCGCGCCATCCGCCGCTCGTGCTCCTCGAGCGCGGCGGCGAATTTCTGCTCCAGCTCCGCAATCCGCCCGCGTTGCCGCGCGATCCATTCTTCGCGCAGTTCGCGGCGTTCGGTTTCCAAATGGCGCGCCTGCTCGGCTAAATCGCGCTGCATCTGCTCGAGAACATCGCGGCTGCGATGCAAATAGGCGATCAGACCGGCCGCCTCGCGCGCCTCGGGAGCCATGAGCTCCTGTGCCCGCGCTACGATATTTTCCGGCAGGCCCAGCCTCTGCGCGATGGTGATGCCGCTCGATCCGCCCGGCACGCCGACACGCAGCCGGTAAGTAGGGGTTAAGCGCTCCTCATCGAACTCCACTGCGGCATTCAGCACGCCGGCGGACGTCGAAGCGTAAGCCTTCAGCCGGTCGTGATGCGTCGTCGCCAAGACCAGGCAGCCTCTCGTGCGAAATTCTTCCAGCAGCGCCACCGCCAGCGCTGCGCCCTCTTCGGGCGCGGTGCCTGTGCCCATTTCATCCAGCAGCACCAGAGAACGCCTCGTGAGCGCTCCCAGAATCGACTTCAGATTCAGCATGTGCGCTGAAAATGTCGAGAGGTCCGCCGCGATGGACTGTTCATCGCCGATGTCCGCCAGCACGCGATCAAAGATCCCCATGCGCGCCGCCTGTGCCGCCACCGGAATCCCCGATTGCGCCGCCAGCACCGCGAGGCCCACGGTTTTCAATGCCACCGTCTTGCCACCCGTGTTGGGTCCGCTGATGACCAACACGGTGTCGTCCTTCCCCAGCGACAAACTGAGAGGCACCACCGAACGTCCTTGCGGCCGCAGCGTGCTTTCGAGCACGGGATGCCGGGCCCCATCGAGCGCGATCACGACCTCATCGCTGAATTCAGGAATACAAGCGTCGTATTCGCGCGCGAATCGAGCCCGGGCAAAAAGCGCATCCATTTCCGCAATGGCCGCCGCCGCGTGAGCAAGCGGACCGCGCTCCGCCACGGCCTTCGCGGTGAGCTCTTCCAGAATGCGCGCGATCTCTGCCGCTTCCTCTTCTCTAAGCTGCACTAGGCGATTGTTGATCTCGATGGTCTCGAGCGGCTCAACGAAAACCGTCTGGCCCGTAGCGCTGGCCGCATGGACTACGCCTTCGAGGCTCCGCCGCTCCGAGGCGCGAACCGGGATCACGTAACGGTCGTTGCGCTGCGTGACGTAATCATCGCCGCTCTCGCTGCCGCGAGCGCGCAGAATGCGCTCCAGCGTCTTCTGCAGATTTTCGCGCGTGCCTGCGATTCCCTCGCGCACGCGCCGCAGTGCCGGCGAGGCATCGTCGCTGATTTCCGCGTTGGGGAGAATGGCCCGGCGGATGGCAGCCGCAAGGAAGCGCAAATCCGCGAGCGAGCGGGCGCGCTCGGTGAGCAGCGGGAATTTTGCGGAGGCGTCGCGAAAGATTTCGCGTAGCGAGGTTGCGGTATCGATCAGCGAGGCGGCATCGAGCAACTCCACCGGCGCGAGCGTCACGCCCGGCAGCCCCAGGCGCTCGAGCCACGCTTCCGGGTCCGCCAAAGCGCCGAAACCGAGTTCTTCGCCCGAGCGCAGATAACCGATCGCTTCTGCGATCGCGGAAAACTCCCGCTCCAATTCGCGGCGCTCGGTGCGAAATCCGAGCGCCTCGACGGCGCGGCGTCCTGGCGCCGAAGTGGTACGCGCCCACAGCAGCTCGCGCAGGCGGCCGAACTCCAGAATCTCTTCGGCGCGGCGTCCCATCGTTCTTATCGCTTGAGGGCCAGCGCCTGGGCCAGGTAATCTGCGGCTTCCGCAGGATTTTTCGCGCTATGCACGAGTCGCGTCCTCGCCTCTCCCCAGCGCGAGCCGTGATTGATCTCGACTTCGCGCACCCGCTCGATGATCGGCCCCCAAAAATCGCTCAGGGTGACAAACGGCTTGCCTGCCATAACGCCCTTATTCAACATCTCCCAAACCACCGCCAGCTCCACCAGTGTCCCCGTGCCGCCCTTGCACGCGACGTAGCCTTCTCCAAAACGAATCAGCTCAAATAGCCGCTCTTGCCAGGTGCTCGCGGCGTGTTCCTCATCCACCCAGTCGTTGGCCCGCGTGCGAAAAAATGTCGAGGTAATCGCCATGGTACGGCCGCCGGCCTCCTTGGCCCCGCGCGAGACCGCCTCCATGACTCCCGCATATCCGCCTGAACAAACCTGAAAGCCGCGCCGGGCCAGCTCGCCGCCCAGCCGGCGGGCCTCTTCGTAATCGGGTTCGCCGGCGCGTGGCCGCGAACTGCCGAATACAGTAATGATGGTGCTTCCCGATCCCATGGAGGCAATTATCTTACCGGGAGATTTGTCTCTGCGCTTGATTCGAGGGCGCCGGACCGCGGTCTTTGGCCGGGGGCGCCGCGCGATTCTCCGCATGTGAGGCCAATTCTTCCACCATGGCCACGCAGATCGAGTCCACCACGTTGGCCGCATCGCGCATCTTCGTTCCCGTATTGTTGCCAAAGATCGAGAAAAGCAGATGAGCGCCGCGGCGTGAAGTAGCGTAGCCGGATAACGAATCCACATGCTCGACCAAGCCGGTCTTCGCATGAATCTGCCCGGCGGCCGCCGTGCCGCGCATGCGATTCTCGAGCGTACCGTCCTGCCCGGCCACCGGCAGCGTAGCCACAAAATCAGGTCCCCACGGCTGCCGCAGCGCATAGGCCAGCAATTGCACCACGCTTTGCGGCGTCACCAGATCGCCCCGCGAAAGTCCGGACCCGTCCGTCAATTGCACATCGTCCGGAGCAACCCCAATGCTTTGGCGGAACTGGGCCGCGAACGCCAGCGCGTCATCCATGGTCGTGGCGCCGGCTTTTTCCCTGGCTGCCACGCGCAGTAATAATTCCGCGTGCAAATTCATGCTCAGCTTATTCGTGAGCCGCACATCTTCCAGCAACGCTGGCGACTTGTGCTCCGCCAGCACGTGCATCGTCGAGGGCGTCTGCGGCCGGGCATTACGATCGCCGTGGCGCGCGCGGCTGCGTCCTTCGATGCGCACACCTCGTGCTTCGAGCAGTTGCATCAGAATTGCGGCCGCGTTCTCGGCTGGCTGGCTAACCGCGAGCTGCAGTTGACGCGCGGGCGCGTCCAGAGGAAGCGTTCCGGTCAGGTGAAAGGTTTGCGAATCGGGATCGCGCTCCAAGCGCAGCATCGGTTCCGTTCCCGCTGCGGTGGTCAGCGTGTCATTGCGCATTTCGTAGATTCCCGGCCAGGGAGCCGCGCTGTATACGAGCGGCGCGCCGATCGTGGCGCCCGGACGGAGATCCACGGAAATGAAATTATCGTTGATCGCCAGCGCCGATACGGCCGCGCCATAACTCCATACCGCGTCGTCAATGCCCCAGCCCGGCGGGTATCGCTCCGGAGCGAAATAGCTGTCATCCGCAACAACGTCTCCGGAAATTTCCTTCACGCCTGCTGCCACCACTTGATCCGCCAGATCCGCCAGCGCTTTTTCCGGCGGGCCGTTATGCTCGGGGTGCTCCACAAACGGAATCACCCGGTTGGAGAGATTCGCATCGCCCCGGCCGACCAGCACCACATCTCCTTGCAGGTGCCCGGAGGAATCGGGTTCTGCGGCGCTCTCGATGGTCGTGCGGATATGAAAGTCCGGGCCAAGCGTAGCCAGCGCCATGGCCGTCGTAAACAGCTTGGCATTTGACGCTGGCATGAAATAGCGGCCGGCGTTGAGCGAAAAAAGTACCTCGCCGGTTTCCGCGTCGCTAATCACCAATCCCCAATATGCCTTGTCGTTACCCGTCAATGCGAGCGCGGCCTGTACTCGCTCGCCGAATCGCGCGATATCGCTGCGCTCTTGTTTGGATCTGGCTGCTGCGTGAACTCCGGCGCCAGCTGCCGGGTTATGGGCCTGCGCGAAGCCCACCCGCGGATCCACCGTTGCCGCCCAAAGGGCAAGCAAACAGATCAGAAGCAGCCAGACTCCGGCGCTGACGAAGGGCCCTCGGCGCGTTGATAAAGTTGATAAATCGGTCATTGCGCTGCTTTGCCTCGTGCGGTGAAGCTCGGCTTGGCTGTCTGCGATTATAGGGCCTGCATACGAATCCGGCCAGAACGGGCCCCTGAGGTTTCGCTCTACGTCTAACTCCAATAACTCCGGTGTTTAGTTTCCAGCCTCACGCAATTGCGTCCGGCGCAAAGAAAACCTTATGATGGTGCTGCCAAGCCTAGGAGGACGGTAATGAAGAAGGTGTTTTCTGCGTTTATGGCCCTCGCTCTCAGCGCCTGGCCACTCGCTTCCGTGGCCGCCAACAAAGAAACGAGTCGGCTGGAGAATTGCGGCATGGTCCTCGAAGAAATTCTCCGTATCCCAGACAATATTCCTCAGGACCTGCTGGATAAAGCCGAGTGCGTCATTGTCATTCCTTCCGTGCTCAAAGCCGCATTTGGAATCGGGGGCGCTTACGGTCGCGGTGCCATGACCTGCCGCTCCGGCGAGCACTTCACGGGCAAATGGGGAGCGCCCACCATGATCGCTCTCGAGGGCGGCAGCTTCGGATTTCAGCTCGGCGGCCAAGCCACCGATTTCGTGATTCTGGTGATGAATCCGCGCGGCGCCACTGCCATCCTCTCCAGCAAGGTCAAGCTTGGTGCGGATGCCTCTGCGGCCGCGGGACCCAAGGGCCGCGCTGCGGCAGCCGAAACCGACGTAACGCTGCGAGCGGAGATGCTCACCTATTCGCGCTCGCGCGGTCTTTTCGCCGGCATATCGCTCGAGGGCTCTACCCTGCGCCCGGACAATAACGCCAACGAAAATGTTTATCACAAGAAAATGAACGCCACCGATGTCGTTCGCAAAGGAACGGTAGCCATACCTCCCGCAGCGCAGATGATGGTCTCTTTGCTGGATCGGCATTCTCCGAAGAACACCTCGGATCCCAATTCGCTGAAATAGATTGCGGCTGGTTCTCTGCTTACTGCGACTGCCGTCATCCGTGTCTCTTCTCAGGCGAGGGTGAAAGCCCTCGCCGCGCAAGGTCATTCGTCCGCGTGGGCTCAAATCGCTTCTATCGGATATACTGAGCCCTCTCGCTGAATCGTGCCAAGTTCCCGAAAAAATGCCAGAGCGACCCACATGTGCGATTTGCGTCAAACGGCGGCCGGAGCGATTTTGCCCGGCGAAGGGTGAGAAAATCTGCGCGCCTTGTTGCGGCAGAGAACGCGAGGTCACGCTCGATTGCCCGCCGGATTGCGCCTATCTGATTGCTGCGCATCGCTACGAGCAAGAACATCGCAAGCCGCTTGCCGAAAGCGAGTTTCCCTTTCCCGGCGTGGAATTCTCTTCCAGCCTGATCTATGAGCGGGAACGCTTGGTTTCCGGATTGGCTTTCAGCATTTCACACTTCGCCGCGAATCATCCTGACCTGACCGACGAACACGCCCTGACAGCAATCACGGCGCTTGGCGAAACTTACCGCACTCTCGTCTCCGGCATTTATTACGAAAGGCCCCCAAGTTTGCAGCCGGCTGCGGCACTTTATAGCGTGATGGCGGCCTTCATCCAGGACTATAAGAAAAAAGAAAGCGAGCGCGTGGGATTCTCGACTCTCAAGGATTCGGAGATATTTTATTTGCTCATCTTCCTGGCCCGTCTCGCGCGCAACTGGACGAATGGACGCCCGCGCGCTCGAATTTATCTGCAATTTCTGCGCGGTCAGTTTCCCGAGCGTGACCTGCAGACCGAGACCTCCCGCATCATTGCCCCCTAGGATTTCCCGTTTTCGCGTTTGGCGCAAAATTTCGGCCGCCTGGAAATCACAAAGCGCTAGAGTGCGAGTGCGAGCTGTTCTTGCACATGTATGGGTGTCCGCTCAGGCGCTTCCGGCCGCGTCTCCAGGCCGTACTTGCGACGCAAGGATGCGAATCGCTCGGCGATCTCCGCGCGGTAAGATTCCGGCGCATAGCCCGATCTGGTGTACCAATCCTGATATTGCCGGGCGAGTCGCGGAAATCTCTCCGCCAAAAATGGGAAGAATTGCTTGCGCGAAGCCGCCATGAGAAAAAGCACATTGGCGGCAAACCAGCATGCTCCGGCATCGCGCGCCGCACGCGCCAAGATCTCCAGGTCGGCGATGCGATCCGTCAGACCCGGCAGCACGGGCATGACCAGAATCCCCGCGGCGATTCCGGCTTGGCGCAGTGCCCGAACGGCGCCGATGCGCAGATCGGGCCGTGGGGCTCTCGGCTCGAGCAGCCTGGCGAGCCCCCGCCGCGGTGTCGTTATCGATAGACTCACGCTTAATTTCGAGCGCTCGTGAATGCGTAACAAAATATCCAAATCTCGAAGCACCTGGTCGGATTTCGTCGTGATCGAGACGTTGAGTCCCTCGAGCTCGGCCATCTCCTCGAGTATGGCACGTGTCGCGCCAAAGTCGCGCTCGGCCGGCTGGTACGGATCGGTCGCCGTACCGATGGCGATATGCTCGCCGCGGACGGCGTTCGAGCGCAGCTCCCGCGCCGCCATCTGACCGGCGCCCCTTTTGACAAAAATCTTGCGCTCGAATTCGCCGCCGTCGAGTTCCATGTATTCGTGCGTGTAGCGCGCGTAGCAATACTTGCAACCAAATTCGCAGCCGCGGTAAGGATTGACCGTCCAGGTGAAGGGTACGCGGTCGGAATCACAGCGATTCAGGATGGAGCGCGCGGGCAGGAGGAAATATTCCGCCCCCCGCTTGCTATCCGCCAGCGGAGAAGAGGCGGCGAGGCGTGCAATGCCGACTCGGTCGGCGGCCCGCTCCGGTGGCGTCGGAGCTTGGCGCTCGATCTCCCGGTGGCACGGGACTGGGGGGAAGAGAGGTAAGGATTCCTGCGCCGTCGGTGTGGACTCGTCGGAGCGAGTGAGGGCGCGAGGATCGGGAAGAGTGGCCATTGCACGCCTGCCAGATTGCCTCTTTATATTCGCCTTTTTTTCGCTTGTCAAGCTATTTTCGCTTTAGATTCGCCACTAACACAAGCGGTATTACCGTATCCGCTGCGGGACCCAAACCACGCCGAGCCGTTCTTGGCTCCGGCGGCTATACTCATTCTTCGAGCAAAAGGCAGGAAAGTGGCGAACGTCGGCATACTGATTATCGAGGATGATGCCCCCAGCCAGGCTGCGTTGAGCCAGGTACTTGGAGCCGAAGGCTGGCTTGTCGAGGGGGCGACCTCGATTAGCCAAGCTCTCAAGGAGCTCGCCACAGGAAAATGGAGTCTGGTGCTCGCAAACACAGGAACGACGGGCATCACCGGCGCTCTTTTCGAGACACTCAAGGAACTAGCGTTGCCTACTGAGGCCGAGGACGCCAAGGCGCACGTGCGCGTTCTGTTTCTGGTGCCTGAGTCGGCCGCGGCTCAGGCCACGCCGCTGCTCGAACAGTCGCACCTGTCCTACGTGGTGAAGCCGTTTACCTTTCACGATCTCCTCGAACGCGTGAGCGATCTGCTGATGGAAACAGAAGCGATCGGCGCTCCGCTTCGCAAGGTGCGGCAGGAACGATTGACTTCCGGCCGCAGATCGCGCCATGCCGGCCGTGATGCGGGGCGCGATGGGAATCGCAATACGGGCATGTTTGCCAGCCGCGAAGACTACCAGATGACTGAGGAAGAGCTCGCGGAATACGAGAAGCAGGAAGATCAAGCGACACAGCAGAAAAAGAAGAAGAAGAAACTAATTACATTGGATTGATTTCGCCCCCTACTCACCCCTTTTAGAACCGACTGTTAACCCGCCGGCGTGCACCTCAAGAGCAGCATCATGGTTTGCCCTCGTGCCAGAGCCGCACTTCGCTGCGGTCCGGCGTCTCAGCGAGAAGCTGGGTGACGCTTTTGTGCAGCGTGGGATGGCGAAATTCAGGCGCGATCTGCGCCAGCGGCAGCAGAACAAATCGGCGCTCGGTCAGCCGCGGATGAGGCACCTCCAGTTCTCTGCTGCGAATCACGGTCGAGCCATAAAATAGCAGGTCCAGATCGATGGTGCGCGGACCGTGCGGCGTGATGCGCCGCCGGCCTAATTCCCGTTCGATCTTCAGCAAAGCATGCAGCAGCTGCAGCGGCAGCAGCGATGTTTCCGCTTCCGCCGCCGCATTCAAAAACCAGGCCTGGCCGGGCGCGCCGACGGGTTCGGTGATATAGAGGGAAGATTGCCGCGCCACGCGAATGCCCGCGGAATTCAGGGCGTCCACAGCGCGCGCGAGCATCGCGGCGCGATCTCCGAGATTCGACCCCAGCGAGATGTAAACGATTTTCTCCGCCATTGTAGAAGCTTTGGATTTGACGAAAAGCAGATCCCTCACTCCGTTCGGGATGACGGCATGCATTTAGCGCGCCGCTCACTTAGAAAAGGGCATGCTGCGTGCGCGGCGGTTCCAGGCCGAAATGTTTGTAGGCCAGCGGCGTGGCCATGCGGCCGCGCTGGGTGCGGTCGAGCAGG